>JAGHUE010000086.1 GCA_018064985.1 Candidatus Colicola faecequi
GGGCCTGTGGTGGTTCTTCGGCCGCGCTAAAGACGATGCTGGCGTAATCTTCCCGGCTCAACGCGATCGCAAGTATGAGTGGTATCCGCTTCCGCAGAAGGCGCTCGGCGTTAACCCCGGTCTCGTTCAGAACCCGAACTATTAAAAATGATCAATTTGTAAATTTGTAAATTCGAAAACAATTGACAAATTTGAAAATGATCAATTAATGCATATTTTATCATGAAAAAAATATTTTTAGCAATACTGATGCTTCTCCCGATGCTCTTTGTCGGCTGTAAGCAAGAAGAGCTGGTATTCGAGTACGAGAATATCCACTTCGAGACCAAGGCTAACGCCATCCTTCTCGAGTTGGTAGTACCGTCCAGCACCGCTCCCACGGATCAGATTTACGTTATCGGTGAATTCAACGACAACAAAATCTCTCCGGAATTTCTGATGACGAAGCACGAGGATACCAATATCAAGTTCGGTATTTATCTGTATCCGGAAGACTTCGTAAACGGCAAGACCCTTGCTGACGGCTTCACCTTCTTCAATATGAAGCAGGGCAATGAGCTTCTGAAGAACAATGAACTTCACGTACTCGAGAACGCACAGGTTGGCGAACGCTACGTAATCAGCTTCGGCCGTTGGGCCGGCCTCGGTGGCGGCGACGAGCCGGTTGTACCGGGCGAATACGAGCATTGCTACCTCATTGGTAACATTGCCGGCAGCGGTTGGAAACCGGCAGAGCCCGTAGAACTTGAAATGGTAGGTACGGATATCTTCCGCGGCGAAGTTACCTTCGAAAGCGACGCTACCGCTTATTTCGCTGTTCTTACTGCCAAAGGCGCAGATAATGATGATTGGGCAACTGTGAATGCTGCTCGTTGGGGTGCCGGCAATGCTCTTCTTTCTGAAGGAGAAGTTCTTGACCTCCAGCTTCAGGACGGTAGTGACCAGTGCGTAACCATCACCCCGGGTACCTACACAACCTCTGTAAACCTCGCCACCAAGCAGATTGCTATCGGTGAAGATGTAGAGTGGACCACTGACGGTGGTGATGACAAGTTCCCGGTAATCGACCACGCTGGTCAGGATATCATCTTTGCTGCTGATGCAGCAGGTTGGGAAGCTATCACCCTCTATATGTGGGGCGATGTGAACAACCTCGACCGCGATGGCGGTGAATCTGCCGGTTGGCCAGGCCTCGAGGCTGATGGCGAATTTGACTTCGGCGGTCTTCACTGGTATTACTTCCTCATGGGTACTGCCAACGTAGGCAAGAGCGAGAACGTCATCCTCAACAACAACGGTGGCGGCGCTCAGACCGGCGACCTCGGCACAGTCCTCGCTGACGGCAACGAGTATTACTACATCGTAAACGCAGACAAGTCGGTTACCGTAGTAGAAGACCCGAACACCTTCGACTTCAGCCCGTATGGCGAACCCGCTCCGGAACCGGAAGCAGCTATCATCGATGTATATCTCTTCCTCGCTGAAGGCATCTCTCAAACCCACGTATACGTATGGGGTGCTGAGGAAGTGATGGGCGGCTGGCCCGGTAAGGCCCTCACTGAGCTCGACGAGACCCAGTTCCTCGGCCTCAACCTCCGTCATATCCACCACGAGTGCAAGGTAGGTGATGACTTCCACTACATCATCAATGGCGGCGATGCAGGTCAGTACGACGCATTCGTATTGAACGCAACTGCTGATCCTCAGACTCACTACTTCAAGATCACTGAAACGAAGGCAGAGTCTCTTACCGTAGCAGCGCTTGCTCCCAAGCGTTAATCTTAATAATCTGCAGCTTTGTCCCGGCCCCCGGCCGGGGCAGAGCCTGCAGGCTTTTTCATAAAAGGGGTGTTCTGAAAATTCCCCGTAATACACGCAATACGAAAACCCCTTGCAAACTCTTTCCATGAAAAAAAATCTCTTTTTCATCTGCCTTCTCTCGCTTGCGCTCGCAGCTTGCCACACAGGCGGCGAGGAACCCACTCCCGATCAGAAACCGGAAGACAAGCCGCAGAAGGAATATAAGCAAGCCAACAAGTTCGTAGCATATCAGTGCAACGAACGCCTTTTCTCCAGAGAAAACGCTTTCCAGACCATTCAGGCCTACGTGCCTACCCTGCAGGAGATGCAGGTAAACGTGCTCTGGCTGATGCCTATCCATCCGAGAGGCACGGAAAACAGCGTCAACTCGCCCTACTGCGTAAAAGACTTCAAAGCCATTGAGCCCGCATTCGGCACGATGGCCGACCTGAAAGCCCTCGTAGACGACTGCCACAGCCGCGGTATGCTCGTGATCCTCGACTGGATCGCCAACCATACGGCCTGGGACAACCAGTGGCACAAAGACCATCCGGAGTGGTACACCACTCCCGTAGCCGACGAAGTGGGATGGAAAGACGTAGCCCCGCTCGACTACAACAAACAGGAAGTGCGCGACGCCATGACCGATGCACTCCTCTACTGGGTACGCGAAGCCGGCATCGACGGCTACCGCTGCGACTACGCACACGGCGTACCGACCGACTATTGGCAATCCGCTATTGCCGAGATCCGCAAGCTCAAGCCCAATGCTATCATGCTCGCGGAGACCAGCAAGACAGAATATTACGGCGCAGGATTCGACTGGCTCTACAGCTGGAGCTACCTCGGAGCCGTACAGAAAATCTACAGCAGCAAAGTAAGCACGCTCTTCAACATAAGCCAGGGCGAATTCAACAACACGCCCTCGGGCAAAGACCGCCTGCGCTACGTGACCACCCACGATGCTTCTTCCGAGAACGCACCGTCGAGCTGGTACAAGACCGCCAAGGGCGAACTCGCTGCCAGTGTACTCACATTCTTCATCGGCGGCGTACCGATGATCTACTCCTCGCAGGAGATAGGCGACACGCAGAAGATCAACTTCTTCAACTACAAGCTCCTCAACTTCTCGGGCGACAACGAGATCCGCGATGCCTACATCAAGGTGATGAAAGCATACATCAACACGGCAGAGGCACGCTACGGCGATATCGTAGACTACTCGACCGACCACGTAGCGATGTTCACCCGCACGCAACACGACAAGAGCGTACTCGTAATAGTAAACGCTTCGGGAGCAGACCAGGATATCACGCTCCCGATGACCTGGCAGCGCGACCGCTGCTACGACGCTATCGCATGCGACTCCGTAACGACTCCCAAGTCGGAGACGCTCGGCGCTTACGAATACATGATCTATACCAAATAAAAG
>JAGHUE010000189.1 GCA_018064985.1 Candidatus Colicola faecequi
CAGCAATGCCTTACACCTATTTCACTTCTTCCGCTTTCTCCACCAACGGTGTAGGTGTACTCGCATTCCGCGTTTACGCTGAGGCATCTCCTTATATCTTCGGTACCGCAGGTTCGAAGATGATGGCTGTAGGTGTAGGTTTCTCTGAGACTCCGGTAGAAGTTAAGGCTATCGGCTCGAAGGGCATCAAGGCTCTCAAGCCCGAATGGACCGGCGAGGACAACTATGACGACGTAGTTCTTACCGACAAGACCGCTTCCACCTACAAGACCGTAAACCTCTCCGAGCGTCCTATCTTCGTAAAGGTTGCTCTTCCCGCAAATGAGGTAAAGAGCAAGTATGCTGCAGAAGATACCACCAACATCTGGGCAAAGGTTATCGTTGACAAGGCTGCTACCGAGACCACTCCTGCTACCTACAAGCTCAACGCTAATATCTATGCTTGGGTATGGGGTAAGGATAAGGAAGGTGCAGACGTTGATGGCAAGTGGCTCCAGGCTGCTAAGTCAGGCAACTACTATGTACTCCAGCTCGACGGCTACTCTGAAGTAGGTATCGTTCTCAATGCAGATGGCAACTGGGATGGCGGCAACCGTCATCAGACCGTTGACATCGCAGGCGTTACCTCCGACATCTGCGTTCGCGTAGGCGACGTTCCGGCTGACAACCAGAAGTGCGAAGTTGTAATGCTCGACTGCCTCACCGGCGAGCCCACCACTGCAGTAGAAAACGTAGAAGCTGCAATGGGCGAGAAGTTCATCGGTCGCGACGGCCAGCTCTACATCCGCAGCAACGGCCACGTTTACAACGTACTCGGCGCTGTTGTAGAGTAATCTACGGCACGACTGACATCCATTTTGTCATGGCTGCTCCGGAAACGGGGCAGCCTTTTTTGTGCAAATATGCCAAAATGGCAGACAATATGACACAAAATCGATTTGGCACACGAATTGATAATTGAGGATGTCGATGCGACTTTGATGGGACTTCGATGGGACTTTCTTCCTACGACAAGACTGACACCCCGGGAAGCGAAATCAACAGCCCGACTGACAAAAAAGACATTTTTATCAACTGGAAATTTAAAAACATAAGAATATGAGCAAAATTATCGGTATCGACCTTGGAACAACCAATTGCTGTGTCGCAGTAATGGAAGGCAATGAGCCTATCGTAATCACCAACTCTGAAGGCAAGCGCACCACCCCTTCGGTAATCGGTTTTGTAGACGGTGGTGAACGTAAGGTAGGTGACCCGGCTAAGCGTCAGGCAATCACCAACCCGACCAAGACGGTTTACTCCATCAAGCGCTTCATGGGCGAAACCTATGACCGCCTCTCGAGCGAGATCGCACGCGTTCCTTATAATGTAGTTCGTGGCGACAACAACACCCCGCGCGTTGACATCGACGGCCGTCTGTACACTCCGCAGGAGATCTCGGCCATCATCCTTCAGAAGATGAAGAAGACCGCTGAAGACTACCTCGGTCAGGAAGTAACAGAAGCTGTAATCACCGTTCCGGCATACTTCAACGACGCTCAGCGTCAGGCAACCAAAGAAGCAGGCGAAATCGCCGGCCTCACCGTTCGCCGAATCGTTAACGAGCCGACCGCAGCCGCTCTTGCATATGGCCTTGACAAAGCTAACAAGGATATGAAGATCGTAGTATTCGACTGCGGTGGCGGTACGCACGACGTATCCGTACTCGAGCTCGGCGACGGCGTATTTGAAGTAAAATCTACCGATGGTGATACCCACCTCGGCGGTGATGACTTCGACCATCGTATCATCGACTGGCTGGTTCAGGAGTTCAAGAATGAGAACGGCGGCGCCGACCTCTCTAAAGACCCGATGGCTATGCAGCGCCTCAAGGAAGCTGCTGAGAAGGCTAAGATTGAGCTCTCCAACACCACTTCTTCGGAAATCAACCTGCCGTATATCATGCCTGTGAACGGCGTTCCTCAGCACCTTGTAAAGACGCTTACCCGCGCTAAGTTCGAGCAGCTGATTGACGACCTCATCCAGCGCACCATCGCTCCTTGCCGTACGGCACTCCAGAACGCAGGCCTCAGCACCAGTGATATCGACGAGATTATCCTCGTAGGCGGCTCCACCCGTATTCCGGCTATCCAGCAGGCTGTTGAGAAGTTCTTCGGCAAGGCTCCGAGCAAGGGCGTTAACCCCGACGAAGTAGTAGCTGTAGGTGCTGCTATCCAGGGCGGTGTACTCACCGGTGACGTAAAGGATATCCTCCTCCTCGACGTAACTCCGCTTTCTCTCGGTATTGAGACCATGGGCGGCGTAATGACCAAGATGATCGAGGCCAACACCACGATTCCTACCAAGAAAACCGAGACCTTCACCACGGCTGTAGACAACCAGCCTTCGGTAGAGATCGTAATCTATCAGGGCGAGCGCCCGATGGCCGCACAGAACAAGCTCCTCGGCCGCTTCCACCTCGATGGCATTATGCCTGCACGTCGTGGCGAACCGCAGATCGAGGTAACCTTCGATATCGACGCCAACGGCATCTTGAACGTAAGCGCCAAGGATAAGGCAACCGGCAAGGACGCCAAGATCCGCATCGAGGCATCCAGCGGCTTAAGCGACGACGAGATCAAGCGCATGAAGGCCGAGGCAGAAGCCAATGCAGAGGCAGATAAGCGCGAGAAAGAGCGCGTAGACAAGCTCAACAAGGCTGACGCAATGATCTTCCAGACCGAGAAATCGCTCCAGGAAGTAGGCGATAAGATTCCTGCAGACAAGAAGGCTCCGATTGAGCAGGCACTCAAGGACCTCAAGTCGGCTTACGAGAAGAAGGACGCTGACGCATGCGAAGCAGCTATGAACACCCTCAACACCGCCTTCCAGGCAGCCAGCGCTGAGATGTATGCAGCTCAGCAGGGCGCTCAGGCTGGAGCACAGCAGGGACCGCAGGGCGGCGCAGGTTTCAACGGCGGCCAGCAGGGTGGTCAGAACCCGCAGGGCGACGTAACCGACGTTGACTTCGAGGAAGTCAAGTAAAGTGCAAGCCGAGTGAATGCTCGCATTCGCAGTTCGGCAAAGCCCTTACCGGCAACATGAGCAAAGCGAATGTTGAAGTAAAGTGCAAAACCTTACACTATCAGATAACGGAAGAGGCTATTCCTTCGGGAGTAGCCTTTTTTGGTGACTCTTTTGAGTGGACTACGATTGGATCATGTTCCCACGAAGCATGCAAGTTAGTGAACGATTTTATAATTGGAGATGGGGAGAAGAAGAAAGAGAACGGCAGCAACAATACGAGTATACTGCACAAATGCCGAAAATGAAAATGCATAGAACACTTTTTTTAAAAAAAATGCCCATATTGCAAAGAGCACCTGAACTCTTGCACTTTTCTTTATTCGCCATTGGCTGCGCCAACACCGCCAAACTTAGCTTCGGCGAGTTGCGTGAGCAAGCTCCCACTCGCCTTGCTTCGTTTT
>JAGHUE010000099.1 GCA_018064985.1 Candidatus Colicola faecequi
CTATAGGAATGCAAAAAAAAGACCATCCGGAGGGGTGGTCTTTTTTTATCGGTAATTATCCGTCAGAGTAGTGCAAAGTCTATTACTTCGCGGATGTCGGATACGTAATGGAAGATGAGGCCCGCAGTATATACGGCAGGAATCTCTACGATGTCTTTTTCGTTGTCGCGACAAAGGACGATGTCTGTAATTCCGGCGCGTTTTGCGGCCAGAATCTTCTCCTTGATTCCGCCTACAGGAAGCACTTTGCCACGTAATGTCATTTCGCCGGTCATAGCAATACGAGGGCGTACAAGACGTCCGGTAAAGCATGAGAGCATAGCTGTTGTCATCGTGATTCCGGCAGACGGACCATCTTTTGGAACGGCTCCTTCCGGGACGTGTAGATGTACTTGCTTGTCATCGAAATATTCAGGTTGTATGCCAAAATTCGTCGCATGACTACGAATGTATGAAAGTGCTATATTGGCAGACTCTTTCATTACGTCACCAAGGTTACCCGTCAGGTTGAGCGCAGGGGTCTTTGATTGCATGACGGTTGTTTCGATTGTAAGAATCTCGCCACCCACTTGCGTCCATGCAAGGCCGGTAACAACCCCCGGGTATTGGTTTCCCTCATATCGTTCACGGCTGTAGCGTGGTTTGCCCAGGAGAGTGTGTATATCGCATGGCTGGAGGAGCACGCTGTAAGGCTGCTGCATGGCTCGGCGCTTGACCACCTTGCGGACAACGGCCGCTATCTGACGTTCAAGTTCGCGCACGCCCGACTCGCGGGTGTAGTCATCAATGAGAGTTCGAATCGATTTTACCGAGAAACGCAGGTCTTTTGACGTAAGGTCCTGCTCGGCAAGCTGCTTGGGAATGAGATGACGTTTGCTGATCTGCTCTTTCTCTTCCTGCAGATATCCCGACATTTCGATGAGCTCCATGCGGTCGAGGAGAGGTCGTGGGATGGATTGGAGGGTGTTGGCAGTAGCGATAAAGAGTACGTGGGAAAGATCGTAATCTATATCGAGGTAGTTGTCATGGAACGTGCGGTTCTGCTCGGGATCGAGAATCTCGAGCAGAGCTGAAGTGGGGTCGCCGTGATAATCCGCTGATATTTTGTCAATCTCGTCGAGAACGAAGACGGGATTGGATGTGCCAACTTTCTTGAGGGAATCGATGATGCGTCCGGGCATTGCGCCGATGTAGGTGCGACGATGTCCGCGGAGCTCCGATTCGTCGTGCATACCGCCGAGGGCGATGCGGGCGTATTTGCGTCCAAGGGCCGTAGCGATAGAGCGTCCGAGCGAGGTCTTGCCCACACCGGAGGGCCCCAGAGGCAGAGGATCATGCCCGACTTGCGGGAGCTGGCGAGGTATTCGAGAATGCGCTCCTTGACTTCTTCCATACCGAAGTGGTCTTTGTTGAGCACGCGCTCGGCATGGGGGAGGGAGGTGTTGTCGACCGTGAGATGGCCCCAGGGGAGGTCGAGAATGAGGTCGAGGTAGGTGCGCTGAACGGAATAGTCAGGCATATGCGGATCGATGCGCTCGAGCTTGCGGAGCTCTTCGAGGAAGCGCGCTTTCACTTCGGGCGTCCACTCTTTGCGTTCGGCACGGTCACGGAGCTCCTGGAGCTGCTGGTCGTTGGTGTCGCCGAGTTCTTCACGAATAGCGCGGATCTCCTGCTGAAGGTAGTATTCGCGCTGGCCCTTGGCAATCAGCTGGTCGGTCTTGATCTTGATTTCCTTCTGAACCTGCTGCTTCACGGCAAAGCCGTGGAGCTCGCGAAGCATGCGGTCGGCACGCGTTCTCATGCTCGATTCTTCGAGGAGCGACTGCATCACTTCGGTAGCCGACTGGAAGCTGGAGCATATGTGGTTGATGCCGGCATCGAGGCCCTGAAGCTGGCTGAGAAGCTGAATCTGCTCCATGCCGTTGTCGAGGTCGGAGAGCACCTGCTTGGCCGTCTTGAAGAGGCTGTCGGCAATAGCTTTGGTTTCGGGATCAGCCGCGGAAGCGGGTTCTTCCGGGATATGGCTGACGATGGCGCGGAGCCAGGGCTCTTCGGCCGTGATCTCGTCGATGCGGATGCGGTCTTCACACTGGAGGAGCACCACTTTGTTGGAGCCCGGTTCGGGAATGATGCGGCTGATATGCGCGAGCACGCCGATGGTATAGATATCGGCTGCGCCGGGGTTGGTGATTTTCTGATCTTTCTGGCAAACGACAGCAATCTTGAGGCCTTTCTGGAGGGCTTCTTCTATGAGGGAGATTGACATCTGCCGGCCGAGGGTGACGGGAATGAGCACGCCGGGGAAAATCACTTTGTTGCGCAGAACGAGCACACTGTATTCTTCGGGAGCGGGCGCGGTATCGGCAGCCGGTTCGGCCGCATCGGCAATGGTAAGGTCAACGTCGGAGACGCAGGTTTCAATCAGTTCGTCGGTATCTTGTTTCATAATCGTGGTTGAAAATTGGGGCGCGGCAAAAGCGCGCAAAAAGAGATGCAAAATTAGCAAAAAAAAACGGAATATCAAAATCAATCGGGAAAAATAGTGTTTTTATGGAAAAAAAGTTGCGGATATGGATATTTATTCGTATCTTTGTAGCGTATTATGCATAAAATGCATTTTTCTCAATCAATTTTTGTATCAGTCTGTTTTATCTATGGAAAAAGAAGTAATGCTCTATGTAGACCGTTTTATGGCCGATCTGGAGCAAAAAAATCCCGGTGAAAAAGAGTTTCACCAGGCTGTCCGCGAGGTGCTGGAAAGCGTAGCTCCGTACGTGTTCGCTTATCCGTACTTGCGCGAGCAGAAGATTTTGGAGCGCATGGTAGAGCCGGAGCGCGTAGTGATGTTCAGAGTGCCTTGGGTGGACGACCGCGGCGAGGTGCAGATC
>JAGHUE010000157.1 GCA_018064985.1 Candidatus Colicola faecequi
CATGCGAAACCTATCTGTGCGCAAACCTCCTCGGGGGTCTGTGCCTGTGTGCCGGCTGCCTGCTTGCTGCATGCTGTGAGCATCATCAGCGCTGCTGCAAAAAAGAGGATAGCCCCTTTTCCCCGACCCCTTTCCCCTGAAAGGGCAAGGGGAGTACACCGCCATTTTAAGGGGAAGGAATTTTTGAAGAGCGAAGTGAAGGAGAATGTTTCCATATCTTTAATTTTCAAATTTACCAATTTTCAAATTTATAATTTGTTCCCGAGTACGTCGTATATCTTGCCGTCGCGCTCGATGTATAGGTGGCCTTCGTGGATGAACTTATGTGCGTCGGCCGGGCGCTCCTGCTCGGCGGTGTCGATCTGGTCGAGCGAGGTGCCGGTGCCTGTGAGGGCGTTTACGATGAGCTTCCTGCTGCCCTCGGGGATGGTGAGGGTGATGCTGGCGCCCGGCTTCGTCTCGGCCTTTATCTTGCCCCATTCGTCGGTGTACTTCACATCCCATCCGCGTACGGCGGTGTGTGCAGCCGTGCTCTCGGCCGAGAGGCGTATCTCGCGCCCCTGGTAGAAAAGGCCGTCCCATACGGGGCGGGTGAGCTCCACGTCGTTGAAGATCACGCGGAGTCCGGTGGTGTCGGTCAGCTGCGGGTCTTGGTTGATGAGCATCGTTGTGGGGGCACCGAGACCGAACTGCTCGGCCACGTGACGGGCGAAATATTCGGGGCGTTGCTTGAGCCACAGCTTGGCATTGGCGAGCTCATTAGGGTAGGAGGGCCACCACTGGTTGAAGAGCGGCCGGTGGTAGGAGCGATACTCGATGTGGATGTCGTTGTACATCTTCTGCCAGATGTCCGCCCAGATGCGCTCGTAGTTGAGAAAATCGCCCATGTAGATGGCCGCGCGGTCGCAGAATTCGCGCTGGAAATCGGCGTTCTGCATCGCGTAGCGGAACATGCGGGTGTGCTCCCAGGTGTTGGCCCAGGTGCGGTCGGGGTCGTAGTCGGGGTTGTACATCCAGGCCATCATGTTGAAGCTGGCCTCATATTTGCCGCCGTAGAGGCCCAGACCGAAATCGGTGTCTTTTATCAGCAGTCGCCACTTGGCGGGCAACCCGTCCTGCGCCGTGTTGGGGCGCCAGTATACGATGTTGTTGCCGGGGAAATCCTGGTTCATGAAGAACAGCTCGCAGATCATCACGTTGATGTATTCCACGCAGTCCATCATCCGGTTGTATTCCGCCCAGGTGTGGCCTTTGGTGTGGCAGAAATTGATGAACTCGTTCCAGGTATCCCACGAGCCCGCCTGCAGGTTCCAAGTGTTCTCCATCATGGTGATGTCTTCCAGCTCGTCGTAGTTGGTGAAGATGTTGTCTTCATTGGCGCGCTCACGGATGTTGAGGATGCCCTTGTAGGTGCCGTTGATGAAGACGATGGCGGGTCGGTAGGCTTGCCAGTCGACGTCGGCATAGTGGCCTATGGAGCGCTGGATGATGGCGTCGCGCATGTAGAGGTAATCAAAGTCGTTGCCGGCGTTGCGGAGCACTACCGACTTGTAGTTGGTTTCGCCCGGACGGTCTTCGGGGAAAAACTCGTAGCGGAAGCGCTTCTGACCGAAGCGTTTGTTGGCGTAGAGGGCCATGCTCTTGAGGGCGCATCCGCGCGAGGCGGCGCCGGCTATGCGCGTCTCGCAGAGCTGGTTGAGCACGCTGGCGCTGTCGGCCGTTTCGAAGAGCTCCAGATTGATGGGTCGGCGCCAATTGTATTCGTAGTTTTTCTTGTCGTTGCTGTAGTTGCCCTCCACGAGGATGCCGCGGCGGCTGTCGTAGAGGTCGGCCTCGTTGGCCACGATGGAGATCACCGGCAGGTTCATCGCCCGGTTGAGGAAAATGTACGACTGTGTGACCGAGCGGGGCGAGAGGTAGCCGGGGCAGAAGAGGCGGGCTTTTACGAGCTTGGTGTTGCTGAAGCGGAGGGTGCCGTCCAGCACGGGGCTCTCGGCCGTCGGTTCAGTGCCGTCGGTGGTGTAGCGCACTACGGTGCCGGCCGGAGCGCCCTGCGGGGCGATGATGCCGAGGCTGACGCTGCCCTGCTGGGTGAAGACGCGCCCCGTGACGCTGAAGACGGGGTCGGGCAGGCATTGCTGATACACCGTGCCGCAGTTGGCCGCACCCGGGGTGGACACAGCCTGATATCCCCACGTGCTCCCGCCGTCGGTCTGCCGGCCGTAGGCGATGTTGGGCGAGGGTTGCTTCTGAAGCCCCGTGATAGAGTCGATGGGCGTATGGTTGTTGAAAAGGAAAACGCTGGCGTTGTTGCCGCTCTCGAGGCGGAAATTGGTGTGCTGCTGGGTGGCCTCTTTGTCGCAGTAGATGAGGGCGAAAGAGTGGGGCGCCACGGCCTGGTTTTTCAGGCGGTAACCGTCGGTGTGGTTGCGCGTCGGGCTGATTTTGTAGTTCTGCAGGTTCACCTCCGCATCGCCGTTGTTGTACACCTCCACCCACGAGTCGGGGTAGTCGTTGAGCTCATCCATCACGCAGTCGATGTTCGATTGCATGATCTCGTTGATCACGAGCTCGGCTCTCGCGGCAAGGGCGAGCGCAAGCAGCAGGATTATGGAGGTGGTTTTCTTCATGGCAGGCGGTGTATGGCTCCCTTCAGGGGGTAGCGGTTTGCACTTTGCGTGCAAAGGTAATGGAAAATTTTCACATTTCCAAATAATTGCCCTTTCTCTGCAAAAAAGTATTCGCTTTTGGCATAATCATACAAAAAAGGAGTCCCTATTGGGACCCCTTCCGTATGGTCTGTCGGCCGTCGGCTCAACGCTTTTTCTTGGCGGCAGCCTTCTTCTTGGCAGCCTCTTTCTTGCGCTTCTCGGCAGCTTTCTTGGCTTCTGCTCTCTTCTTCTCGGCAGCTTTCTTGGCAGCGGCTTTCTGCTTAGCCTGCTCCTTCTTCAGCTGTTCCGGCGATTTGGGCTTCTCGGCCTTGCCTTTCTTGCCGTCGGCCTCCTGCTGAGCGGCCAGCTCGGCTGCCTTCTGGCGGTCGGCTTCTATCTTGCGCTCGATCTCGGCTTCAGTGCCTACCAGGCGGATGCCGCTCTGTGCGCTGATGCCGTTGTACGCTTCGGCTTCCGAACTCGTTTCAGCCGTTATCACGAGCTCTTCCAATGCGGATACTTCGCCCGTGAGCGCTACCGGCACTTTGTGTACCACGTTCCAGTTCACGGTGTTGAATTCCACTACCGGTTCGGCAATCGTAATGCCCGGATTGTTGCTGCGGAGCACCACCTGTACGCCGGTCGTAGGCTGGGCCTTGAGGCGAACGAACACGAAACCGTTTTTCGTGTTCTTATTCAGGTTCAGCGGGTTGGGCGTGAGGCTTACGGCCGCCAGGTCGTTGTCGGCTACCGTCACCGGCTCCGTGCGTTTGCACTCGCTGAAATTCTTGTCTTTCGAAGTGGAAAAATAGATGATCTGAAGGTGTGCGTCGCCGTTGCAGGTGTAGTCGTCCACGGCCTCGAAAACGGCCGTCTGCGGGGTGTCCCAATCCTCGGCTGTGAAGGTCATCACAGCGCCGGTCTTCACGTAAAGGCGCTCTTCATCGGAGCTCATTACCTTCACCGTTACCACGTCGGTCGGAGCCTTGGCCAATTTTACAGTGCGCTGAATCTCAGCACCTTCCGTTGCGTGCTTCTCGCCTTCGCTCACTACGATTCGGCCTGCCTGCTGACCCATTGCAAGAGCGGGCATCAGCGCGATGGCAGCCATCAGAAGAATAGTCTTTTTCATGTGCGTTAATGAATTTTCTGCAAAGATACGCATTTTTCCCGACATATGCAAATTTTCTTTGCATCTGGGTGCGTGCGGACTTACCGTTCTGCGCTGTCGAGGATGATCGTCACCGGCCCGTCGTTTACGAAATCCACTTTCATGTCGGCCCCGAAGCGGCCGGTCTCCACGTGCAGCCCGTATTGCTCGCTGAGCTGCTTGTTGAAATACTCGTAGAGCGGCTCTGCTGTCTCCGGCCGGGCGGCATTGATGAACGAGGGGCGGTTGCCCTTGCGGCAGTCGGCATAGAGGGTGAACTGCGAGATGCTCAGCACTTCGCCGCCCACATCCTGCAGCCCGAGGTTCATCTTCCCTTCTGCATCTTCAAACACGCGCATCTGCGCCGTCTTTTTCGCCAACCAGTCGGCATCCGCTTCGGTGTCACCGTAGGTGACGCCCACCAGCAGCATGAAGCCTTTACCTATCTTCCCGACGACCTCGCCGTCGATTCTCACCTCCGCCTGGGAGGTACGTTGTACTATTACTCGCATATCTTTCAGTTTTTGATTCGTATTCCTTCCGGGAGCCACCCGCTCTCCATCCGGAGCATCGGCAGCAGACCGAGCGCGATACTCAGCGTGGCCAGCAGATAGAGCAACATGTTTCCGCGCTCGCAGAGGAGCAGAAGCATTCCTGCCGGCAGCTGAAGCCAACTGATTGCCTCCATGATAGCGTCCCACTCGATCGGATGCATAGCCAGGCTCAGGAAAAGCATACCCATTCCGAAGCCCATGAGCATGCAGCAGATCGACACTATCCTGTAGGCTTTTGCCGTCCGCTTGTGCTCGCCCCGCACGATGTCCACCACCTGCATTTTCTTATCAAGTTCGCGCACGTAATCGCGCTTCTCATCCGTAGGATGAAAATCCTTGAAAAGCTTCTCTATGTCTTTATCTTTTTCCATTTTCCATTATCCGTTTCAGGTGTTCTCTTCCCCGGCTCAAATACGATTTGATTGTGCCGGGCGGCTTCATCATGATGAGCGCTATTTCCATTATCGCTTTGTCTTCCATATAGAAGAGCAGCAAGGCTGTTTTCTCGTTGGGCGGCAACCCCTCCAGCGCCCGGTAGAGGGCCTCGTAGCGGTAGTCGCCCGAGCTCTCGTCCGCCACCTCCTCGGCTATTGTGTCCACCTCCTGCGTCTGAGGTCGCGCTTTGCGCGTGTAGTCTACAAATGTGTTGTACGCCACCTTGTAGAGCCACGTGGAAAACTTGAACCGCTCCACGAATCCGTCGTACGACAGGTAGGCTTTCAGCAGCGTCTCCTGCATCAGGTCGTCGGCATCTGCCCGTCGCCCCTCACACAGCGCGAGGAGGAACTTCCTCAGTCCCTCCTGCTCCTGCTCTACGAGCTCGATGAAGCGTTCGCGTGTCACAATTCTTTCAGCAAATCCGGCAATCTGTAAATTTACAATTGTACATTTACAAATTGATCAATTGATTATTTCTTCGCTTCTTCCGTCTCCTTATCCACTTCCGGCTTGAGCAGTTTCTTGCCCACGAAGTAGCCGATCAGAAGGGCTATGCCGATAGCAAGAATAATGAAGCAAGGAATAAAGCCGAAAAAGTCGCCATTTATAACGCGATCCATGGGCTGCAGGCAGAAGTATACTGTCGCAAGGGCAATCAGGGCTATGCCGAGAACGGTCATTCCGCAGCCTGAGATTAGCAGAGCCAGAAGCCCCCACTTGTTGCGCGACGTTTTATTCTTCTGCGGCGCGAGCAGTTCGGGGTTGATGTCCTGCCCTTTCTCGAGGGCGCTCAGGAGCACCTTCGTGCGATTGTTGTTTTCTTTTTGCTTGAATCCCATCACCGTTGCTACGAAGCCGATGATGAAAATGATTACCAATGCAAACTGGTAGATTTCTTCGAGTTGATACGATTCCATAATTCGTTGTTTTAGGGGTTATCATTTTTACCCCTCATTTCTCCCTTGCCCCAGTTGGATGAAGGCCCAGCGCCTTCTTTAGCGGGCCGATTGATGTCCACGGACATCATAGAACTCCTTATAGGGGTGGGGAAAGGGGCTTTTCTGCCTATTTAACGCATCACACCCCCGAAAGGTTGCACCCCTGTGCATATTTTTTTGCAAAGATACTGCTTTTCGCTGAAAAATGCAAACTTTTGTCCCGCTAATTTATATGGTCTCTATCGCCCGCGTATGGCACGAAATTTGAGGGAACCTCAAATAATAAAATTATCAACTATGCTGCATTTTGATACCGATTATATGGAAGGCTGCCATCCCGATGTGATGAAGCGCCTTGTGGAAACCAACCTCGAGCAGACCCCCGGCTACGGCTCCGACGCTTATACCGCCGAGGCCAAACGCCTCATCCGTCAGGCCCTCGGCACCGATGATGTCGACCTCCATTTCCTCGTGGGCGGCACCCAGACCAACGCCACCGTCATCGATGGCCTCCTCGCCCGTCATGAGGGCGTCTTGGCTGCCGAGTCGGCACATATCAACGTCCACGAGTCGGGCGCTATCGAAGCCTGCGGCCACAAGGTGCTCACCCTCCCCTCCCACGACGGCAAGGTGCTTGCCTCCGACGTCCGCAACTTCATCCGCACCTTCTATGCCGACGAAACGTACGAGCACATGGTCGCCCCCGGCATGCTCTACATCAGTTTCCCTACCGAATACGGCACCCTCTACTCCCGCGAGGAACTCGCTTCGCTTCATGATGCTTGCCGCGAAGCCGGTATCCCGCTCTACATCGACGGCGCACGCCTCGGTTACGGACTTATGAGCGATGCCTGCGACATCCGCCTTTCCGACCTCCCCTCCCTCTGCGACGTCTTCTACATCGGCGGCACCAAAGTGGGCGCCCTCTTCGGCGAATGCGTAGTGGCGCGCAAGGGACTCCTCCCTCACTTCTTCCCACTCATCAAGCAGCACGGCGCCCTCCTCGCCAAAGGACGCCTGCAGGGCGTCCAGTTCAGCGCCCTCTTTACGGACAACCTCTACCTCACCATTTCCCGCCACGCCATCCTACAGGCCATGCGCCTCAAGGAAGGTTTCTGCCGGAAAGGCCATCGCCTCTTCATCGATTCGCCTACCAACCAGCAGTTCTTCGTCCTCCCCAACGACGTTATGGACCGCCTCGCAGAGGTGGCTTCTTTCGAGGTTTGGGGCACCCGCGGAGAGAAGGAAACGACCGTCCGCTTTGTCACTTCCTGGGCTACTCGCCCCGAAGACGTCGACGCCCTCATTGCCGCACTCTGAAATTTTTTTCCGTTTTCATGTAGTAAATCGCCCCAATCGTAGTCTAATAGGGTAAACATCCTTTGAAATGAACAGCGAACAATCATTCAACCGCATGCTTGAGGAGCAGAAAAGCACCATCTACACGGTCTGCTATATGTTCTCCGACTGCAAGGAGGAGGTGGAAGACCTCTTCCAGGAAATCTGCATCCGACTCTGGAAAGGCTTCGGCTCTTTCCGCCAGGAAAGCAGCATCCGCACGTGGGTTTGGCGCGTGGCCACCAACACCTGCATCACCTGGCAGAAGGAGCAGCAGAAGCATACCGCCCTCGATGTGAACGTCGACCTCTTTGCCGAGAAGAAAGAAGACACCGCCCAGATACGCATGCTCTACGACCGCATCCACCGTCTCCCCGTCTTCGACCGCGCCATCGTGCTCCTCTGGCTCGAAAACATGCCCTACGAAGAGATTGCCCAGATCACAGGCCTTACCGTCAAAAACGTGAGCGTCCGCCTTGTCCGTATCAAAGAGCAACTCAAAAAAATGTCAAACTCCTGAAACACCCGTCAACTATGAATAACCAAGATTTCGAAAACGAGCTCAAAGAGCAGTATCGTCAGCTCAACTCCGTCCTCGATAAAGAGACCATCCTCACGCCCGATACCGTGCGCAAATACAAGCGCCAGCGCATCCGTCTGCATCTCCTCGACTGGCTTATTTACGCGATTGCCGCCTTTGCCATGCTCTTCGCCCTCTATATGCTCATCCGTGAGGCGGCGCCCCTTACCTCCATTGGTGCGTCGGCCGGGGCTGCGATGTCGCAACCCGAAGGAGCGGCTATCCTTCCCTGGGCGTTGGCTATCACCCTGCTGGCCCTCGTTGCTGTGCTTTGGTGCTTCTCCCTCACCCCGCGTCAGGTGGAACTGACGCCCGAGATGATACGCATCCGGCTGTGGATCGGTAAGGAGGAGATACCCTATTCTCAGATTGTTGCCATTGAGCCCCTTGACTATTCCGGACGCAATATCCGTCTGTGCGGCACCTCCGGTGTGAAAGCCCGCATCGGTTGGTTCTGGAACTCCCGAATCGGCGTCTACAAAGCCTTTATCACCAACCGCCAGGACAGTATCCTCGTCACCCTCCGCTCGGGCAAGAAACGCGCCTTCAGCGTAGCCCATCCTGCAGATGTGATCGACGCTATCCGCACCAACCTCGAGCACGCCTGAC
>JAGHUE010000138.1 GCA_018064985.1 Candidatus Colicola faecequi
GCTCTGCATCTGCACTAATGGCGATTTCTACTTCACCACGTTTGAAGAGACCGCCCATTTCGAAGACAATATCCGCATTATCGAGAAATACGACCCCGATAAAGTCTGGTCGCTTCTCCTGTGGGATGCCGATCAGAAGTTCTACTACGGCAAGCGCTTCCAGATGACAGCATCCAACAAGATGCAGAACATGCTTGGCGAGAATCCGCAGAGCCGCATCGAGCTGCTTTCCGACCGCGATGAGGCTACGTTTGTCATTCATTTCAAGGACGAAAACAGAGAGCCGCTCACGCTTCTCATGGAAGAGTTCATTGCCGTGAAAGGCGTAACGGCCCGCGGCAAGCGCGTTACCACCTTCGACGTAAGCAAATTGGAGGACATTACGCCCGAACCGCCTGCTCCCGAACCCGAACCGGAAGAGGAGGAAAACGTTCCGGATAACGGGTCCGAACCGGCAGAAGACGCTCCGTCAGCTCAGGCAGAAGCCGTTCCGGTAGAAGAATCGCCCGCTGAAGAATCGGCACCTGTAGCCGAAGCACCGGCAGAACCGGAACCAACTCCTGCAGCAGAAGCTCCTGTGGAGGAACAACCGGCGGAAGAAAAACCGGTAGAAGAGAAGCCGAAGCGTAAGCCTCGCGCCAAGAAAGCCGTTCCGGCAGAAGAACCGGCTCCGGCTAAGGAAGTTGCACCCGCCGAAGAAGCGGGACCTGTAGCCGAGGCCCCTGCAGAAGTAGAACCGGCTCCTGCTGCAGAAGCTCCTGTGGAGGAGCAGCCGGCGGAAGAAAAACCGGTAGAGGAGAAGCCGAAGCGTAAACCTCGCGCCAAGAAGGCCAAGATCGAGGATGTGCTCTCGCAGTCGGGAGTAGCATTCTCTATCGAGTCGGAAGTGCCGGAAGACAGCAAGCCGGTTGACTCCGACGGCCAGATGTCATTGTTTTGAAACCAACCAAATGGAGGCTTCCGAAAGGGAGTAAAATTATGAAAATAAAGTATTTTTTGATGGCAGTTTTGCTGCCGATGGCGCTCCTGTGCAGTTGCACGGACGACCCGGAAAAGATCAAGGAAGACAGCACGGATATGCTTGCTCTTGCGGAGAGTCTGCTCGGTGAGAAAGAGCAAACGGCTATCAGCCTGATGGAGGATGCCCATCTGAAATCGGAGGGAACCAACACCTATTCGAAAGACAAATCGAATACGTATATCACTATCGAAGTGATTGGCGGTATCGTTAAGTCGGTAGAACTTGGCAAGGAACATGCTTCCAAGTCGGATGCAATGGTTACCGAGAAAGTGTGGAGTAAATATACCGAGAAGGAAGCACTCAATCCGGTGGCTATCTGGACGGGTATGATCGTTGCGGAAGACAGTACGATTTACTTGGCCGGTTCGATGATGACCATGGTGCAGCAGTTGCTTACGCAGTTCGGAGCGATGATTCCGTCCGATGTTCTCAACGAGCTCAATGAGGCTATGGAGCGCGACGACAAGTCATTCCAGCTTGCCCTTTTCGAGACGGATCCGGAAAGCGTAAAGACAATCGAAGAAGTGTCGTATAAGACGGAAGAGGAAATCAACCTCAATACCATCATGAATCTTGTGCAAGACGGCCTCAAGGTAGAGTCCGCTACTTGCCGTATGGAAGGTGTGGCTGACGGAAAGAAAACGTATCGCGTTACCTATACACATGCTATCGAT
Organism: Candidatus Colicola faecequi; assembly: GCA_018064985.1. Lineage (GTDB taxonomy): Bacteria > Bacteroidota > Bacteroidia > Bacteroidales > Paludibacteraceae > Colicola > Colicola faecequi. The sequence continues at coordinate 1,696 of JAGHUE010000138.1, forward strand.
CAGGAGATCTCGATGGATGAACTTTTCTGATGGATGCCTGTTTCTCAGTTGGACCCCGGTTCTAGTATAAAAAATAAAATCCCCTGCTCACAAGAGCGGGGGATTTTTGTTTGCTTTTGTTTGTATCAGCAGTGATGCCGTTTCCGTTTGTCAACCGATATGGGGCTTGAGCGCTTCGTAGAGCTTCTCTGTAGGCAGGCCCATCACGTTGAAATAGGAGCCGTGAAGATTGGTGCATGCGGCATAACCGATCCACTCCTGAATGCCGTAGGCTCCGGCTTTGTCGAGAGGCCTGAAGTTCATTACGTAGAAGTCGATTTCCTCTTCCGTAAGTTCGCGGAACGAAACATCCGTGGTATCGACGAAGGAAGTTTGTGTGCCGTTGGCAAGCGTAAGCGTTACACCCGTAAACACTTGATGAGTATGTCCGCTCAGGAGTCGAACCATCGCTTTGGCTTCGGCTTCGTCTTCCGGTTTGCCCAAGACGCGGCCATCGAGCCACACGATTGTATCTGCTGTGATGAGAAGCTCGTCGGCCTTGAGGTGACTTTTATACGCATCGGCCTTCGCGCGCGATATATATATAGGTATCTCCCCTCCTTGCAGGGTGGTGGGATACGATTCATCGGCATCGATATCAACAATCGAGAAGTCGATGCCCAAACCGGCAAGGAGTTCTTTTCTTCTGGGGCTTTTGCTTCCGAGAATGATTTTCATAAGGCGCATCAAGGTGTTATAGCAAGCTCTTTACGCAGATGGAGAAGAGCATACCGATGAACATGATGAACTTCATGAGCTGCTGAGCGTGACGGAAATCCTGCGTCAGTTTGGCCGACCATAGAAGCCATAATTCACAGACGAAGCCGAGTAAGAGGAACAGGTAGAAGCGGCTGGCGAGCAATCCCCAACTGAAGGGACCGGAGAAGACGCCGAATTCTATCCACGTAAGCAATCCCATGGTCAGGACAATCAGAACGGTAGCGAAAATCTTGCTTGCCGGGATGCCGTATTTCACGGGCCAGGTGTGGCATTCGAGTTCGCGATCGCCTTCCACATCTTCGATATCTTTGATTACCTCACGGATCCAGGTGCAGAAAAATGCGAATGCGGCAAAGCCGAACGTCCATACGAAACACAGGTTGGTGAGGTATTGTGCGGCCATCGATTCCTCTCCGTACTGGAGATGGATGGAGGCGTCAGCGGCAAAGGCCGGAAGGAGGGGCACCATAGCTGCCAGGAAAGCCACTACCAGGTTGCCCAGCATGAACTGGCGCTTGTAGCTTGCGCTGTAGAACCAGAGCAGGCCGGGTGTGACGATGAAGATGGTTGCGAGCGAGATGCTCCGTAGAACGATGCTGAGTACAAGGCCGGAAGCGATGCCGGCAGCAGTGAGCCCGTAGAAGATATACATCGCCTGCTGCTTGCTTACGCTGCGGGTTACTACGAGGTCGTCCGGGCGATTGATTTGGTCGATCTTCACGTCGAAGTAGTCGTTGATGACATAGCCTCCTGCAGCAATAAGCACCACGGCCGCAGTGAGAAGTACGAGTTGCCACCACGAGAGCGGTTCGGGCAACTGATACTGCGCCATCAGCTGAGCAATCACCCATTTCTCCATCACACCGGTGAGGATGACGAGGAAGAGGAGGTTGTCAAGACGTATGAGTCGGAAAATATCTTTCATATATATTATTTGAGCTTGAGGATAGCGCCCTTCCAGGCGGGGAGCGTGATCTTAACCGGCTCTTCTGGACAGAAAGCTACGGTGTGCTCGTTGCCGGTGAGCAGGTCGGTCATCTTGACGGATGCCTGCGGCTCGATATCAAGGTAAGCGAATGCCTCGGACGGGATGCGAACCTGCATATCGGTCTGCTTGTCGTCGAAGTTGATAACTACGAGTATCGTTTCTTTCTTTGCTTTGCAGCGACCATTGGCCGGTACTTCGAAGTGGCGCAGATAAGCGAAATGCTCATGCTTGTTGAAGCCTTCGCCTTGTGCATATTCCAGGTCGAACATCTTGCCTTCAGAGACGGCGGGCTCTTTCTTTGCAATGTTAAGAAGCGTCTTGTAGAACGCGCGGAGCTCCTGCTGCTCTTCATCGAGGCGGGCGCCGTCCCATTTGCCGCCGTTGGCCCAAGCCTGAAGGGACTTGACGCCCCAATAGTCGAAGATAGTGGTGCGGCCGTCCATTCCGGAAAAGCCTTCTACATCCATGCCCTTCTCACCGAGCTCCTGTCCGGCATATACCATTACCGGGTTGGTGCCGAGGGTGGCGGCAACAATCATGGCGGGCTGAGCACACATGCCACGACCGCAGAAGAAGCCGCTGGCAATTCGCTGCTCGTCGTGATTCTCGAGGAAATAGAGCATGTGTTCGCGGATGTCGTCGACCGACTGCCACTGCTGGGAAATGCCTTCCACGGGGTAGTTCTTGGAAGTGACTGCGCGGAGGTAGTCGTACATGCCTACCTTGTCATAGAGGTAGTCGAAGTGTCCGCGGCGGATGAAGTCGCGATAGCGGGCCGGGTTATATACTTCCGCAATGAAGATGACGGGTTCGGATGCCTGATAAGTCTCTTTGCCGTCAGCATCGGTGTCGGTAGCGCCCCATTCCACGTTTTTGATCTCGGGAATGACCCACTCCCAGAATTCCACAGGCACCATCTCGGCCATGTCGCAGCGGAAGCCGTCGACACCCTTGCTGGCCCAGAAGCGGAGGATATCGCGCATCTTGATCCAGGTATTCGGGATGGGGGAGAACTGTTTTTCTCCTCCGCCCTGGTAGAAGACACCGTAGTTGAGTTTGACGGTCTCATACCAGTCGTTGTGGCCGGGATGCGCGGAGAAGCAGTCGTTGCCGGTCACCTTGGCAGGGTATTCTTCGTAGTCGTGAATGTCGAAAGACGGTGCGAATTTCTCGCCGGGGACGTAGTAGAAATTGTTGAGCGGAGAGAATGCCCATTCGGGATGGTCGGTAGCGCCGAGGTCCTCCACGCCTTTCGGCTTGGCATCGGAGCAGTATTGACGTGCCACGTGATTGGGCACGAAATCCATGATGACTTTGAGGCCGGCCTTGTGCGTGCGCTCGATGAGCGCCTCGTATTCCTCCATGCGCTTGTCTACATTCTCAGCGAGGTCGGGGTCAACATCGTAATAGTCTTTGATGGCATATGGTGAACCGGCTTTGCCTTTGACAACGGCAGGGTTGTCGGCCTTGATTCCGAAGGCGGAATAGTCGGTCTGAGTGGCATGTTCGATTACTCCCGTGAACCACACGTGCGTAGCGCCGAGGCTCTTGATTTCGCGGAGTACTTTGGCGGTGATGCGGTTGAATTTGCCACAGCCGTTTTCTTCGATGGTACCGTTGTTTTTGCGGGTATCGCAGAAGTTGGCAAATGTGCGCGGCAGGAGCTGATAAATAACAGTCTTTTGCATATAGTCAGGGTGTTGGTAAAGGTTGGGAGGTTAATCGGTCCGGCCGGATTTTCCGGCCGGACCATGATGAGGAATGATTATTTCGAAACGAGCTCCATGGTGTCGCTGGCGATCATGAGCTCTTCGTCGGTCGGGATTACCACTACCTTGACCTTGGAGTCGGGGGTAGAGATAAGTGCCTCTTTGCCGCGGATGGTTGCGTTGAGCGCCTTGTCGATCTTAACGCCCATGAACTCGAGGCCATCGCAAACAGCTTCGCGCATGGTGGTCTGGTTTTCACCAACACCTGCGGTGAAGACGATCACGTCTACACCACCCATAGCGGCAGCGAATGCGCCTACATACTTCTTGATCTTGTAGTTGTACATCTTGTCTGCGAGGATAGCACGCTCGTTGCCTTCCTTGCAAGCAGCTTCGAGGTCGCGCATATCGCTTCCGACACCGGAGATACCGGCTACGCCGGACTTCTTGTTGAGGAGGTTGGACATACCGTCGGCGTCGAGACCAAGTTTCTTCTGGAGGAAGGTGACAGCGCCGCCGTCAACGTCGCCGGAGCGGGTGCCCATCATGATACCTTCGAGCGGGGTGAGACCCATGGTGGTATCCTGGCACTTGCCGCAGTTGACTGCAGCGAGAGAACCGCCGTTGCCGATGTGGCAGGTGATGGTCTTGATCTTGTTGTAGTCGAGGCCGAGGAATTCGGCAGCACGTGCGCTTACATAGCGGTGGCTGGTGCCGTGGAAGCCGTAGCGACGAACACCGTATTTCTCGTATACTTCGTAGGGAAGCGCGTACATGTAGCTGTATGCGGGCATGGTCTGATGGAAAGCGGTGTCGAAAACGCCTACCTGCGGGAGACCCGGCATAAGTTCGTTGACAGCTTCGATACCCTTGAGGTTAGCGGGATTGTGAAGCGGAGCGAGGTCGGATACTTCCTTGAAAGCAGCGATGACTTCGTCGTTGATGACAACGGACTGAGCGAATTTCTCGCCGCCGTGTACCATACGATGGCCGACTGCATCGATTTCTTTGAGGTCTTTGATAGCGCCGATTTCCGGATCGGTAAGGAGAGAGAAGATGAACTTAACGCCCTCGGTATGCTCCGGCATGTCGTGCATGATCTGACGCTTTTCGCCATTGGGGAGTTTTACTTTTACGAAAGCACCGTCGAGGCCGACGCGCTCAGCACCACCGGAAGCGATCACTTCTTTGGTGGTCATGTCGTAAAGTGCGTATTTGATAGAAGAAGAACCGCAGTTCAATACAAGAATCTTCATGATAAAATGGTATTTTTAAGTTAAAAAATGCGTGGAACAATTCCGATGAGAGTCCCATGGAAGTCCCATGAAAGTCGCATCGTGGAACAATTTCACGATAGGGTGTTTTTTTACTTGATAGCCTGGTTGGCGGTGATGATTACCATCTGCACGATATCCATTACCTTGCAGCCGCGGCTGAGGTCGTTGACCGGTGCTGCGATGCCCTGGAGGATCGGGCCGATAGCGTTGGCACCCGAGAAGCGCTCCACGAGTTTGTAGCCGATGTTGCCGGCTTGAAGGTCGGGGAATACGAGCACGTTGGCCTTGCCTGCAACCGGAGAACCCGGAGCCTTGCTTGCACCTACTTTGGCAACGAGAGCAGCATCAGCTTGGAGTTCGCCGTCGAGCATGAGATCCGGAGCGAGTTCGTGAGCAATGCGGGTTGCTTCAGTAACCTTGTCGATGAGTTCGTGCTTAGCGGAGCCCTTGGTAGAGAAGCTGAGCATAGCTA
>JAGHUE010000035.1 GCA_018064985.1 Candidatus Colicola faecequi
TCTCTGCATCGATTACCGGACGGATTACTGCAAAGCGGCTGAAGATGCTGAGCGTAGTGCCTACCGGGCAGAGCGTATTGCACCAGAGGCGACCTCTCAGCAGCGCCATGCCCATTACCAGCAAGAACAGTGCGGCAACTACTCCATAGGCTGCCCAACTGTAATATGAACTGGTTACTGCGGCTACGGCTTTGCCGAAAAGGCTGTAAGGCTCCAGGAAATGGGCATATACGGCCGTAATAGGGAAGCAGGACAGCACGATGAACAATGCCAGCAGCGTAAAACGGAGCACCTTCATCTCTTCCGACGGGCGGAATCGGTTTGCACCGAAATGTTTGCCGGCTTTCTTGAGCCATTTGGCATTACCCAGACGGATAAACAGGTCCTGAAGGACGCCGAGCGGACAGATAACGGAGCAATAGATACGGCCTACTGCCAAGGTAAGCAGCAGGATCAGACTGGTAGACAACAACGTTACACCCAGAATAGAGGGCCAGAATTGCAGTTTGGCCATCCATCCGAGATAGGGTCTGACTGTTGTTGCATCGACAATCAGGAGTGTTATTCCTAAAAGGAACGCACATGCGAGCGCTATGCGCAGCGCGCGCAAGGGATTGGATGATTTCTTCATTTATTATTCAGCTAATGAATTTGCCCATTCGACGCAGTAGCGCCAGAACTCCTCATCGGTTTTTGCCGGCGGGCAGTTTTCTTTCTGGGAGACTACGGTAAAATAATATCGGGTGTAAGTGCCCGGCTGCAGCAATACGAGGTTGTTGCGCGGGTCGCTTACTTTCTCTTTGTAGTCGAGCTCTGGCACATATACGGCCAGACCTACGGTTTCTTTCCCGTATTTGATGCTGTCGTTCACGGGGAAAGCGGTGCCCCATGATGCTACGATGGCGCCCTTCGTGTGCTCCATGTTCTTCCGGTCGGGCAGGAGGGTGAAATAGTTCTGCGGTCCAACTTGCTGAACACCGGTGCACATGCCCTCTACGGGTTGGCTGTAGAATACTTCTACGAGCACATCTCTGTGGTGAGCATAGAGTGTATAACGGGTGATTACGTCTACAGTCTGCCCTTGCGGGGTTTTCCAGCCGCGGTCTTCAATCTCGCAGATGGTTCGGATGTTTCCCTGGCTTACGATACGCTCCGTACGGGAGGCTACCTCGTCAAAGTGAATCATCTTACCGTTGAAATATGGCTTCACGGCTCCAACTCCGATCATTCCGCTTACGCGCAGGATATCATCGCCGAATCCGTCGGCCAGTTGCTCGTCGGTGGGATACCACTTGCAGGCTTCAATCTCGAGGCGTGGCGTCTTCTTGGCATACACATCGATGGTCTGCTTCTTGTCGAAATAGATTCGGTATGCCATCAAGTCCGATTCGAATGCTACGCCGTGATGGTGCATCGAGTTGTAGCTGTCTTCGCCGGGATAGAATGTCTGCTCCGTCACAGGGTGGATAAAAAACTGCTTGCCTTCTGCTTCGTGGTATATATAGCCTTCCTTTTCGGTTTTCGACTTGAGATACATCTCCGCGTACACTTCTTTCTCAAAATGCTTGTGGTGCTTCTTCGGACGGATTACCAGATTGACTCGCTGGCCTTTCTTGAGATCAACCAGCACGGCTAACTCGTCGGCTATGCCGTCGTTGTTGAGGTCATCAAGCTGACTCGGCAGTTCTTTTCCTCCGCAGTATACCCCCAGAAGGCTCCGGTCGTTGAGCGAGAACTCCGGGTAGTCGTTCAGATGAAAGACTATCGGGTAGTGCTGCTGATCCTGCTGAAGCGGACCTGCCGGAAGTGTCACTCGCTTGGCGCTGAGACTCAGTGCGAGAAGACTGAAGAAGAGAATGATGGCAGTTTTTCTCATCGTTTATTTGATGTGTACGTTCTCTACGGTATTGCTCAATTCGAGGGCATTGCCTTTCGTGCAGGTGATGTGCAGTTCTTCTACGTTGAGGCCGTTGGTCTGATTGAATACTGCGCCTTCCGTAGCATTCATATTGATGTTCTTGAGCGTTACGTTTTCGATCTTGCGTTCGGGCAAGCCGTTGAAATAGATGGCGCGCTGAGCACCCTTGCAGGTGATGTTCTCGATTACGATGTTCATGAATGCCGGAGTGGTTTCATCTACCGGAGGAATACTTGCATTTACGCGTGCAGCAATCTCTTCGGCAGTCTCTTCACCGGCGCCCTTGCCTCCGTAGAAGAGGTCGAACGTGATGCCGTCGTTCGGAATATTGGTCATGTTGATACCGCGTACCCAGATATTCTCTACAACACCACCACGACCGCGGGTCGATTTGAATCGCAGACCTACATCCGTGCCGATGAAGGTGCAGTCTTCTACCGTCACATTCTTGATACCACCTGACATCTCCGAACCAACTACGAATCCGCCATGACCATGATAGACGATACAGTTCTTTACGATTACGTTCTCCGTAGGAATACCGCGACGGCGACCGTCTTCGTTCTTGCCCGATTTCATGCAGATAGCATCATCGCCTACGTCGAACTTGCAGTTCTCGATAATTACGTTCTTGCAGCTTTCTACGTCTACGCCGTCACCGTTCTGCGAATACCACGGGTTGCGCACCTCAAGGTTGCTCAGCACCAGGTTTTCGCACATGAAGGGGTGTAGGTTCCATGCCGGAGAATTCTCGAAGCAAACGCCTTCAAGAAGAATATTCTTGCAGCCGATTAGGTTGAGCATTACCGGACGGAGGAAACTGCGGATGGCTTCCCAGTCTTCCTGGGTGGCATCTTTCGGCAGAACAGGCACATTCTGATCTTCGCACAGATATGAAGCGCGCATGGCGGCTTCATCGGGCCACCACATGTTCTTCTTTTCGTCAACCACACCGGTCTTAATCTTGGCATTCCACTGTGAGCCGGTTACTTTCGACTTCTTGAGCGGACGCCAGCTGTAGCCGTTTCCGTCAAACGTACCATGACCCATGATGGCGATGTTCTCGGCATTGCGTGCGGAGATGGGCGATTGGCAGCGCTTTGTATCCAGACCTTCGAACGATGCATCAAGTACGGGATAAAGCGTGAAGTCGTCGGAGAAACTTACCAATGCACCATAGTCGGCATAAAGGCATACGTTCGATTTCAGTTCAATCGGACCGGTTGTATAGATACCCGAAGGAATCAATACAGTGCCGCCACCTGCAGCATTGGCTGCATCGATAGCGTTCTGAAAGGCTTCGGTAGAGAGCTTGATGCCGGTGGGGTCAGCGCCATAAGTAATTACCGAGAATTGCTTTTTGGCAATCTTCGGAAGTTGCACTTTCGGCATCTTAAAATCTGCCTGTTTGCAGAGTGCGTTGATCTGTTTCTGAGTTGTTTCTCCCGATGCCGTTACAAGTGCCACAACGGTCATCAGAATTGCGGTAGCGAGTCTTTTCATGATGGTACGTTTTAATTTTTGCGCTAAATTACTGCTTTTCTCGCGCATGCGTGTGGAATAATTGGCGAAATAGGGCTACATTTCGCCAATTTCTTATATGAATATACGCTCCGGATAGGTAATGTCTACGAGATACAATCCGTCGGCAGGCATAGACTGTCCGGCAGAGCATCTTGATTTTTCATGCAGTATTCTTCGCAGGTCTTCTTTATTGAGATGTCCGCGTCCGATTTCTATAAGCGTGCCTACTGTTGCGCGGACCATATTCCGGAGGAACCGGTCTGCTTCAATAGTGAAAATCCATGTGTCCGGTGTGTTTTCGGCTTGTCGCCAATAGGCTTTTCTTACATCGCAGAAGGTGGTCTTTACATCGGTATGCGCTTTGCAGAAAGAAGCGAAATCTTTTTCTTCAAGAAGCACTTCGCACGCGTCATTCATCCGGTCGAAATCAAGTTGGAAATAAGTGCGGGTTACCAGTTTATCGGTAAATGCGGATTTCTTCTGAGTGAGCCAATATTCATACGTACGTCCTGTTGCATCGAACCGGGCATGGGCATCGTCGGTAACACGTACCACCCAGTGAATGGCTATATCTTCGGGCATGATACCGTTGAGCTTGAATGCAAAAAGCTCCAAATCGTCGATGGGCGCAACCGTATCGAAATGTGCGTACATTTTTTTTGCATGTACGCCCGTGTCCGTGCGCCCGGCTGCTGTAAGAGGTGTATGCTGCCGGAGGAGCATGCTGATACCTTTTTCCATCACCTCCTGCACGGAGATGGCATTCGGCTGGAATTGCCAACCGTGATAGTTGGCTCCGTTATATTCGAATTCTGCGAAATAGCGCATGTCAGTTTTTCCTTTTTTTGAGGGCGTTGTTCACTAGGTCGGTAATTTCCGGAGAAAGCTTCGCATAATAGGCTATCCATGCCGTAATGCACCAAACGGATGTTTTGATAACGGAACTCAACCAGATATTACATGGCATATAGCCGACAGCCGTGCAGATACCGATAACGACACCAAGCAGAACGATAGTTTTCAGCTGCGGAAGCGAGAATGGACTCGCTTTGCAAAGTATGCCTACCGTAGCACACAACAGAGCAAAATAGACGCTATACGAAAGCAAATTTGCCAACGCGGCTCCGTCTATTCCGAATATCGGAACGAGCAGGTTGTTGAAATAGAGCGAGGCAAAAGTCAGTATGAAACTGTAGACCAACGAAAGGTAGTAATACTTGGAAAAGTTCAGTACTGAGATTGAGGCATTGAAGGCTGCCAGCAGGAGTTGGGTGAGTCCCAACAACAGCACTACATATTTGGCTGCGGCATAGAGCTCGCCGTTCGGCAGTATGGTGTAGATCAAATCGATATTGATCCAGATGAGTGTCAGAATAAGTCCGCCTACCAGCAGCGAGTTGTTGCTCACTTGCTTGAGCAGCTGACGGAGGTTTTTCAAATCTCCGTCCTTGGTTGCTTGCGCGAGTTGGGGATTGGCGATGGCATTGAGGCTCCTGTTGGGGATGCTGACCATGGCCGCTATATATATGGCAATGGAGAAAATGCCGGTTTGCTCCAATCCGAGTTGTGCGGAAATGAATCCCTCAGAGAGGAATGGAGTCAATACGGTAGCTACAGCTGCCGTTATCTGGAAAAGGGTATAGTAAGCGTATTTGCGGGCCAGAGTCCGGTCTACGTATCGGAAATTCGGTCGGAGGGAGATGTGCCCGTAGGCGAAAAGGTAGGCGATGTTGCAGAGTGCAGCCAGTCCGTAGCTCAAGCAGAGCAAGACTACCATGCCGTCAAGGCTTACAACCTTGAAAGCGTACAAGAGGTAGGCCGCAAGTAGGAAGATTCGCAGCAGCAGTTCGCGTGTGAGGCGCGGGAATACGATGCGCATCAATACGTTGGCGTTTGTTTCGAAAATCGTCTGATAGAGCATGAAGAACGCCAGCGGAAGCACCATGTAATAGTAATCAACAAAGAGTTGCGATTTGTCCTCAAACAGGTGCTTTACGGGCACGTTAAGTGCCCAGAATAGAAGGCTGAAAAGCAAGAGACCGATAAATGGAACTGCAATCGTCCAAAAGAAAAAGCCGTTGCACGATCGATCGGTCTGATCAGCGGATAACGCATCCTCTTTTTCTTGTTTGAAGTAGGGAAAGAAGCGGATGATTGACGATGAGGTACCCAGTTGCATCAAACCGCATAGCAGGGTAGCTACGTCTATTAATACACGTGCTAACCCAATTTCCTCTGCTGTGAGGAAACGGGTCAGCACGAAGAATGTGGTCAGGAATCCCACAAAGACTCCCATGTAAGTCACTATGGTGCCTTTGATGCTTTGTCTTGCGATGATTCCCATATGTGTCGGTCGGTTTTTGCTGCTGTCAGCGATTATTTTTCAATGCCGAGGAGCTCTACCTCGAAGATGAGGGTAGAGTACGGAGGTATCTGACCTGCCTGGCGGCTGCCGTAAGCAAGCTCCTGCGGGATGAAGAAACGGTACTTGGAACCTACAGACATGAGCTGTACGCCTTCAGTCCAACCTGCGATTACCTGGTTGAGGCCGAATACAATGGGTTCGCCGCGCTCAACGGAAGAGTCGAATACGGTGCCGTCGATGAGAGTACCGTGGTAGTGAACCTTTACGCGGTCGGTAGCAACCGGCTTAGCGCCCTTGCCTTCCTTGATTACCTCATACTGCAGGCCGCTCTCGGTGGTAACTACGCCTTCCTTGAGCTTGTTTTCTGCGAGGAAACGCTCGCCTTCTGCCTTTACATCACCGTACTTGATGTTGTCAATAGCCTGCTGAATAAACTGGTTTGCCGACATTACATCCCATTCGCCAAACTCGAGGATACCGTTGATGAAGCCCTGCTTGATGAGCTCGAAGTTGGTAGAAAGCTGCTCGATGCCGATGAGGCCCTGCTCGCTCTGCTCTTTGATGGTCTTGCCGATGCGCTCGCCCATCTGTACGAGCTGCGGGTTGGATGCCTTATCCTTGAGACCTTTGTTTACGTTCTTGATGAAGTCCTTCGTCGCATTGCCTGTAGTGTCCATTGCGAGCACGTACATTTGGATCTCGCTGCCGTTGAGGAGACCGAATGCGTAGTTGAGCGAGTCAGTCTTGTCCTTGAGGGCAACGGTCTTAGCCTTGTTCGGGCACTTAGCCTTGATGGCCTTGCCGCACGGAGTGGTGTCGTTCTGGCTGTTCATCCATTCCTTCTGGAAGAACTCGCGAGCGAAGTCGGCGCTCATTACGGTAGTGTCTTTGTAAATGGCATTTACGAGACCCTGGAAGAACATCTTCTCGTTAACAGTCCACGACTTGTTGCCTGCGAGGCCGTCCTTTTCAGCGCCCTTGATGGAGTGACCGATATTCTGGCCAACTTCCTCCACTTGAGTAAGTTCGGCAACTTTGCCGTCCCAACCGCGCTGGAGAGCATCCATAAAATCAGTGCAAGCCTTCTGTGCTTCTTTCTCGTCAGCTTCTGCGAGATACTGCATACGGATCTGGCTGCCGTTAACGAAACCGAGAGCATAGTTTACGGAGTCGTTTACATCAATGAGAGTTGCATCTTGTGCCTTGTAGCTGTTGCCGCAGCTTACCATAGCGATGGCGCAGAGTGCAAAAATAATAGTCTTTTTCATTGTCTTATTCGTTTTGTTTATTTGTTTCTTTGGGCTTATTCAATGCCGAGAAGCTCAACGGTGAAGATGAGTGCAGAGTAGGGAGGAATGGACTGACCTGCACCTCGTTCGCCATATGCGAGCTGGTAAGGAATATAGAGTTTGTACTTGGAACCGATGGACATAAGCTGCAGACCTTCTGTCCAACCTGCAATTACCTGATTGAGGCCGAAGGAGATTGCCTCACCACGACGATAGCTGGAGTCGAAAACGGTGCCGTCGATGAGCGTACCTTCGTAGTGTACTTTCACTTTGTCAGTTGCCTTCGGCTTCTGGCCGATGGTTGCCTCAAGTACTTCATACTGCAGACCGCTTGCGGTTACTTTTACGCCTTCACGCTTTGCGTTTTCTGCGAGAAATGCTTCGCCTTCTGCTTTTGCAGCACCGGCAGCTTTTGCTTCGAGTTCGCTGAAGAAATCGTTCAATACGTTCTGAGCTTCTTCGAAGGAGATAGCCGGTTGTTCTTTGTTGATAATGGCTTTCATGCCGGCTACGAGATCCTCGAATGCGATCTCTTTGATACCGGAGCTTGCCAGATTCTGGCCGAGGGAGAGGCCAAGAGCGTAACTTACTTTATTCATTTTTCTGATTTGTTTTCGTTTGATGCGTTACGGAAGCAGTTGGGCTGCCAACGTATACATTACAATGCCTGCCGTGACGGAAACGTTAAGCGAGTGCTTAGTGCCGTATTGCGGGATTTCGATGCAGCCGTCGGTCATGTCTACAACCTTCTGGCTCACTCCGAAGACTTCGTGCCCCATCACGATGGCGTACTTACCGTCTTTCTCGAGTTTTACATCCTGCAGCTTTGTGCTACCTTCCACCTGTTCGATGGCGAATACCGTGTAACCGTCGTTCTGCAGACTGCTTACTGCATCTTCCGTTTTTGCAAAATAACGCCAATCTACCGTTTGTTCTGCGCCCAGAGCCGTTTTGTGGATTTCCTCCATGCCGGCTCGGGTGGGAAGCGGTGCTCCTTCTACCGGAGAAGGGATGCCGCTGATTCCGCAAAGATACACACCCGCCAAGCGGAAAGCATCTGCCGTACGGAAAACGGCACCTACGTTGTGCTGACTCCTTACGTTGTCGAGCACTACGATGAGCGGTACTTTCCCTACTTCCCGGAATTGCTCCGGAGTGAGGCGATGCATCTCTTCAATGGTGAGTTTGTGCATAGTAGAGGGCTTTTTATTGTAGAAGGGCGAACCGAGCGGTTCGCCCTTCGCTGATTGTTATCTCTTCGGGAGATTAGTGGCGTTCAGGACGCGGACCGCGGTGCTCACGACGTTCGCCTTCTTCGCGACGAGGACGGTCGCCACGCTCCGGGCGCGGACGACGTTCCGGCTCTACATAGCCTTCCGGCTTCTCCTTCAGTTCGCGAGCAGAGAGCTTGAACTTACCGGTCTTCTGGTCGATGTCGAGCAGCTTGATGGTAAGCTTGTCGCCTTCCTTGATACCGGTTTCTTCCATGGTCTCGTAGCGCTTCCAGTCGATCTCCGAGATGTGGAGCAGACCTTCCTTGCCCGGCATGAATTCTACGAAGCATCCATAAGGCATGATGCTCTTGACGGTAGATTCGTATACTTCGCCTACTTCCGGCATTGCTACGATAGCCTTAATCTTAGCGACAGCGAGGTCAAGGCTTTCCTTGTTGTTGGAAGCTACCTGTACCTGACCGCCTTCTTCGATTTCGTCGATCGATACGGTTGCGCCGCTCTCTTCCTGAATCTTCTGGATGATAGCACCCTTCGGACCGATTACTGCGCCGATGAATTCCTTCGGGATGATGAAGCTTACAATGCGCGGAGCGTGAGGCTTGATGTCTTCACGGCTTTCCGGCAGAACTTCGAGCATCTTACCGAGGATGTGTGCGCGACCTTCCTTAGCCTGTGCGAGTGCCTTCTCCAGTACTTCGTAGCTGAGGCCGTCAACCTTCAAGTCCATCTGGGTAGCGGTGATACCGTCCTTGGTACCTACTACCTTGAAGTCCATATCACCGAGGTGATCCTCGTCGCCGAGAATATCGGAAAGGGTTACATAGTTTGCGCAGTTGTTTTCAGAGATAAGACCCATTGCGATACCGCTTACCGGCTTAACGGGAACACCTGCATCCATAAGGGAAACGCAGCCTGCACATACAGTAGCCATAGAGGAGGAACCGTTGGACTCGAGAATATCGCTGACAACGCGGATAGTGTAGGGGAATTCTTTGTCTACCACGTTCTTCAAACCGCGGCAAGCGAGATTGCCGTGACCGATCTCACGACGGCCGACACCGCGCTGCGGGCGAGCCTCACCGGTAGAGAACGGCGGGAAGTTGTAGTGGAGGAGGAATCGGTCGGTGCCCTGGATGAGCGCTTCGTCGATCATCTTCTCATCGCGTTTGGTACCGAGGGTGGTGGTAGCAAGTGCCTGAGTCTCACCACGGGTGAAGATAGCGCTGCCGTGAGGGCCAGGAAGCGGAGCTACTTCGCACCAGATCGGACGAATCTCGTTGTACTTACGGCCGTCAAGACGCTTACCTTCGTCAAGAACAGCACGACGCATTGCTTCGCGCTCGATGTCGTGATAGTAGCGGTCAACAAGTGCATCCACTACATCAGCTTCTACGCCGAGGGCTTCAGCGCGCTGAGCCATATATTCTGCTTTCTGAGCCTTGAAGTCGTCACGGATTTCCGTGAACATGGCTTCACGATGGTGCTTATCGGTGTCGCAGGAAGTAGCTTGAGCGTATGCGCGGTCGTAGGTGAAGGCGTGGAGCTCTTTCTTGAGTTCGTCATCGTTAACTTCGTGGCAATATTCGCGCTTAACTTCTTTGCCGTATTCTTTCATCATCTCGTTGAGTGCAGAGCACTGGAGCTTGATGGTCTCGTGAGCAGCCTTGATAGCGTCGAGCATTTCGCCTTCCGACACTTCCTTCATCTCGCCTTCCACCATGTTGATGGAGTCGAGGTTGCCGGCTACCATGAGTTCGATATCTGCCTGATCGCACTGTTCGAAGCTCGGGTTGATTACGAACTCGCCGTTGACGCGAGCTACGCGAACTTCACTTACCGGGCCGTCGAATGGGATATCCGAGCAAGCAAGAGCTGCAGCAGCAGCAAGACCTGCGATTGATTCCGGGCAATCTACGCCGTCGGCAGAGAAAAGCATTACGTTAACGAAAGTCTCTGCATGGTAATCAGAAGGGAAAAGAGGGCGAAGCATACGGTCAATCAGACGTGCGATGAGAATCTCGTAGTCAGAAGCCTTGCCCTCGCGACGGGTGAAACCACCAGGGAGTCTACCGATAGAGCTGAAGCGCTCTTTATAGTCAACGGTAAGCGGCATGAAGTCCGTGCCGGGAACTGCGTCTTTTGCGGTACATACGGTAGCAAGCACCATGGTGTTGCCGAGAGTTGCCATTACCGCGCCGTCAGCCTGCTTTGCAAGCTTGCCGGTTTCGAGCTTGATTACTCGTCCGTCTGGCAATGGAATTTGTTTTGTTACAATGTTCATCTTAGTTTGTGTGTTATATAATTGCGTCAAATAGAATCCTGCCGTTTGCAGGGTTCGTGTTAATTGATTTGGCTTATGTGGGGCGCGTTTACGCGCATTTTGCGTGCAAAATTACTCATTTTTTCTGACATATGCAAATAAAACATAGTTTTATGCCCTAAAAAACCGAAAAAGTCCCCTTTTCAATGGAAAAGGAGACCTTCTTTCTGTTATTTTCTGAAATATTTGCCTACAACTGGCAGACTGCTCAGCGGAAAATCTTTCTTGGTGAGAACATAGCAATAAACCAGCAACAGAAGTGTGCCGATCAGCATGTTTGCCCACACTTGCGGAAGAAAAGCTTTGCATCCGTAGAATACAGCGAGGAGCCCGATGGTAAGAAGCGTGTAGCCGCCCATGCTCTTCATGTCGTATGGAATAGCCAGATATTTCTTACCGATGATGTAACTCAAGAGCATGATTATCAAGTAGCTTACCGTGTTGGATGCGGCAGAAGCCATGTAGCTGAAACGCGGCACGAAAAGTATCTGCAGAGCGGCTGTGATAATCAGGCCGAGAATGGAGAAATAGGCTCCGTATTGCGTCTTGTCGGTAAGTTTGTACCAGAAGCTCAGGTTGAAGTAAATACCTTGGAAAATATAGGTCCAGAGCACGATGGGCACAACGCGCAAACCAGCCCAGTAACTTGGGGCAATGATGTATTTAAGCAAGTCGAGATATACCGTCATTCCCAGGAGAATCAAGTAGGAGAAAATGAGGTAATACTTCATTGCATCGGCATATGCTTCTACCGATTTTTTGTCTTTATGCTTTGAGAAAACAAACGGTTCATATGCGTAGCGGAACGCTTGCGTGAACATCATCATCACCATTGCAACCTTGAAGCAGGCGCCATAAATACCCAATTGATCCTTCGCGTCGGAACCGGCATAAAGGAATGGGAAAATGATTCGATCGAGCGTCTGGTTCATGATGCCGGCTACGCCGAGAATCAAGAGCGGAAGCGAGTATTTCAGCATTTTTTTCAAGAGAGCCATGCTGAATCCTCCGCCACGTGCTTCAAGCATTTCCGGCAGGAGGAAGAGCGTCTGGATACCGGTAGCGAGGATGTTGGCTATAAAGACATATCCTACTCCGTAACTTGCGTCATACCAGCTGCTTATGATGCTCCAATCAGAGAGCTTCGGACAGACAATCAGGAAGAATAGATTGAACAGGATATTGAGCCCTACAAACATCAGCTTCATGTAGGCGAAGCGGATAGGACGTTTCTTGAAACGGAGGTAGGCGAAGGGGATGCTGGCAAATGCGTCCATCGCCACTACGATGCCCAGCAAGGATATAAATTCCGAGTGGGTGGGATAGCCGAGGAAATTGGCTATCGGATGCTGGCAAACCACGCAAACGACGGCAAAGAACAGGGAGGTGGAGAAGAGACACAGAAGCGAAGTGCTGTAGACTTTCCGCGGGTTGTTTTCCGAGTCGTTGGCGAAGCGGAAAAAGCCCGTTTCCATGCCATACGTAAGGAGTACGAGCAGCAGGGCTGTCCACGCGTAGAGGTTGGTTACGATGCCATAGTCGGACGATTCTTTGAGCACATACGTGTAGAGCGGAACAAGCATCCAGTTGAGGAACTTGCCCACAATAGACGATACGCCGTAGATGGCCGTCTCTTTGGCCAGAGATTTCATTTCACTCATAAGCTTTTGCTCAATCTTCGCCTCTTTCGAGTCGCTCCATTTTCAGTTGATATTTCGATTTCTTGCGAGGCTGCTCGTTTGCGGCAACTGGCTGTAAATCTGTATGTTCCTGTTCTTCGCATTCCGAGTCTTCGCCTGCGTTATTGCCTTCGATGCAGATGACGATTTCACCCTTGGGCGGTACCTCGGTAAAGTGTCCGATGAGCTCGGCTAAAGTGCCTCGCTGGGTGTCTTCGTGCACCTTACTAATTTCGCGCGTAACGCTCGCGTGGCGCGAAGATCCGCACACTTCAGCCAACTGTTCCAGCGTTTTTACAAGGCGGAAGGGACTTTCGTATACGATGAACGTCTGGTCGAGTTTGCTTAGATACTGCAGGCGGGTGGCGCGGCCTTTCTTCTGCGGAAGGAATCCTTCGAAGTAGAAATGGTTGTTGGGCAATCCGGAATCAACAAGAGCCGGCACAAAAGCCGTGGCTCCCGGTAGACACTGGATCTCCACTCCGGCTTCAGCAGCCGCTCTCACGAGGAAGAAACCGGGGTCGCTGATGGCTGGTGTACCGGCATCGCTGATGAGAGCGATGTTGGCTCCGGCCAGCAGCCGGTTGACAATGTCGGCACTGGTTTCGTGTTCGTTGAATTTATGGTGGCTTTTGAGAGGAGTGTGGATGTCGAAATGCTGCAGGAGGACAGCGCTTGTGCGCGTATCTTCCGCCAGCACGAGGTCCACTTCTTTCAGCACTCTGATGGCGCGGAAAGTCATGTCCTCCAGATTGCCTACCGGGGTGGGGACGAGGTATAACATTGCAGAAAATTAACGTTATAAATCCGTGGGGCAATTTGCTCTTGCGGATTGTCTGTTCGGATCAATATCTGCGCTTGAGCAGATTGGTGAAGAGCTCGTACGCGTTGCTTTCTTTATCCCAATGACCGAAGTTCTTCTGGATGAATGCCTTGGCTTCGTCGAGGGACTTCATTTCGTTAAGCTGACCGATGGTCTTGGTCATGAGTTCACCATTGCCGCCGAAGAGTTCTCTCTGGAAGAGGAACTTGTCGCCGAGGGAGATCGCCTTGCTGAGGTTGTCGATTTTCGGCACAACGGAGGAAACGGCTTCTGCCTGTGCGGCATCCTGCAGGGTGGGAGCCGGCTCTTCCTTCGGGGCGGGAGTTGCGGGTGCTTCCATTACGGGAGCCTCTGCCGGAGCAACGGGTGCAGGTTCGGGTTCGTCAACAAACTCTACCTCGAGTTCGGGCAGACCGGTCTCTTCATCGAGAGCGATATCTTCCGATTCGTTGAGCTTCTCTGCTTTCACCTCGGGTGCAGGAGCAACGGCTGCGGGAGCGGCTTCTTTGACTACTTCCACCACTTTCTCCACCACTTGCGTGGGGCGTGCTTCGAGTGCTGCAATCTTGGCCTCGAGTTGCAGATTCTTGGCGCTGAGAGCGGCTACGAGTGCGCTCATCTCGTGAAGACGGCTGCTGAGCTCGTTGAGCTTCTGCTCCTGTGCGGGCTCTTCTTTTGCCGTTGCTTCAAGGGCAGACAGACGAGCCTCTATTTCATTGAAATACTTTATCAGTTCTTCCATTTGTATGTATTGCAATATCCGAAGGCCACCGGACGGCAGCCTTCGGAAAATGAGATTATTTGAGTTGTCTTATTTGGTAGCGTCTTCGAGCTTCTTCATCATAGCGAACATGAAGATAGCTGCGCAGAGGCAAACGCCTACGAATACAGACCATACAGCCCAGAGAGGCATAGAACCCCAGAGGTTGCCGCCGATGGAAACGAGGTAGTTGCCGATAGCGGTAGCAACGAACCAGCCGCCCATCATCATACCCTTGTACTTAGGAGGAGCCACCTTGGTTACGAAGGAGATACCCATCGGGCTGAGGAGAAGCTCAGCGAAGGTGAGAACGAGATAGGTGCCGATAAGGAGGTTGGCATCAGCGAATACTTTGTCGCCCAAGCCGAGAGTTGCCTGTACGTCAGGGCTTGCGAGGTTCATTGAACCTACAGCCATGATCACGTAAGCAAGCGCAGCTACCACCATACCATAAGCGATCTTGCGGGGAGCGGAAGGCTCCTTGCCTTTCTTAGCGAGAGCGCCGAAGAGGGCCATCGAGATCGGAGTGAGGGCTACTACGTAGAACGGGTTGAACTGCTGGAAGATAGGAGCTGAAACGGCAACTTCAGCAGGGTGGTTGAAGAATTTGTAAGCGAGAACAGCGATTGCGAAAGCACCAACACCGCCCCAGATGCCTTTCGACTTCTTGCTGCCTTCTCCGAAGATGCCGAAGAGCGCGTAAACGAGGATGGCAACCATAACGAGGTTGATGATATCGAAGCACATGGTCTGAACGCCGGTGGAAACCGGGTTGACGAACTCGTTGGCGAAGTAAGTGAGGGTGAGGCCGTTCTGGTGGAATGCCATCCAGAAGAAGATCACTACAGCGAAGACGAGGCAGAGAGCGATGATGCGCTTCTTGGTCTGCTCCGGAGAGAGCTCTTCAACGGCAGCACCGGTAGCAGCTGCCTGCTTGGCGGAGTTTTCTACGTGCTTGAACCAAGGACGGCAAGCGAAGTAGATAGCCATGGAGAGTACGAGGGAAGCGCAAGCAACCATGAAGGCGAAGTGGTAGGAATCGTTGACGCTCACGCCCATGGCCTCCTGTGCCCAAGCCATAATCTTAACGGCAGCGGTAGGAGCGAACATAGCACCGATGTTGATGGCCATGTAGAAGAGAGAGAAGGCGGAGTCGCGGCGGTCGGCATAGCGGGGATCGTCGTAGAGGTTACCAACCATTACCTGGAGGTTGCCTTTGAAGAGACCCGTACCGAAGCTGATGAGGAC
>JAGHUE010000015.1 GCA_018064985.1 Candidatus Colicola faecequi
AAATGCAACGGTTGCCAGAAATGCGCACGCAACTGCCGTTCGGAATGCATCAATCCTGAGACGCATAAGATCGACATGAGCCGCTGCGTAGATTGCTTCGATTGTATCGGCAATTGCAGCCAGAACGCGATTCAGGTGAAGCCTTATAAAAGTCCCATCGAAGTCCAATCGAAGTCCCATCAGAATGAGGCAGTAGATACATCCCGACGGAAGTTCCTCGCCACCACGGCTGTGGTGGCTGCAGCAGGTGCCGCATCGGCTGCCGTACATACCGGAGACGGCGGTTTGGCCGTCATCGAAGACAAGAAGATTCCGGTTCGTGCAACGGGATTGCGTCCGGCAGGATCGAAGAGCCTGAAATACTTCACGGACCACTGCACGGCTTGCCAACTTTGCGTAAGTGCCTGTCCGCAGCATGTTCTCCGTCCATCGATGGATGCCGCCCATTTCATGCAGCCTGAAATGCAGTTTGATTTGAGCTATTGCCCACCCACCTGCCATGCTTGCTCCGATGTTTGTCCTACCAAAGCCATTCATCTTGACAAGCCGGAAGACAAGGCTGCCGTACAGATCGGCCATGCCGTTTGGATCAAAGAAAACTGCGTGGTTCTCCGCGATGAAGTTAAGTGCGGCAACTGCGAGCGACATTGCCCAACAGGCGCCATCATCATGGTAGCACAGGAAGGGAGCGATTTGCTTATTCCTGCTATCGATACAGAAAAATGCATCGGCTGCGGCCATTGCGAATATGTTTGTCCGTCACGTCCGCTTTCCGCTATCTACGTGGAAGGTCACGAGACCCATAGAATGATTTGAGCCATGGATAGAAGACATTTCATACATACTGCATCTGCCGCAGCAGCCGTAACGGCTGTAGCACTGCAAGGATGCAAGACCGAGAAAAAACCGGAAGCAGCAGAAGAAGCATCACTCGGCGAGATTCCTACCGACCGGATGGAATACCGTACAGGCGAACATGGCGAACAGGTATCGCTCCTCGGCTACGGCTGCATGCGCTGGCCGACTCTGCCCAACGGCGAAGTCCAGACCGAAGGTCCGGCCAAGGGCAGCGATATCGATCAAGAAGCAGTCAACCGCCTCGTGGACTATGCCATGGAGCATGGCATCAACTACTACGATGCCTCGCCGATGTACTGCAAGGGCCTTTGCGAACAGGCTACAGGTATCGCTCTTTCCCGCCATCCGCGCGAGAAATATATGGTTGCCACCAAACTTTCCAACTTCGACCCCTACTATTGGCCGCGCGAGAAGAGCATCGAGATGTACCACAATTCCTTCAAGAATCTTCAGGTGGATACCATCGACTTCTATCTGCTCCACTCCGTGGGCGGAAGCGGTATGGAAGGTTTCTCAAAGCGCTATATCGACAACGGCATGATCGACTTCCTGATGGAAGAACGCGCAGCCGGACGAATCAAGAACCTGGGATTCTCTTTCCATGGCGATATGGCCGTATGGGACTGGTGTATGGAGCAGCACGAACGCATACACTGGGATTTTGTGCAGATTCAGCACAATTATGTAGACTGGACTGCATCACGCCGTACTGAAGCCCACAACGGCGACTCGCAATATCTCTATAACGACCTTGCCAGCAGGAACATACCGGCCGTAGTAATGGAGCCGCTTCTGGGCAGCCGACTCGCATCGCTCAACCAGCACGCTACCGCAGAACTGAAGGCATTGGAGCCGCAGCGAAGCATCGCTTCGTGGGCTTTCCGCTTTGCAGGAACCCAACCTAAGATCCTAACCGTTCTGAGCGGTATGACCTACATGGAGCACCTGCAGGACAACCTCCGCTCATATGCGCCATTCAAGCCGCTTACCGACGAAGAAATGAGCCTGTTGGAGAAAATCGGCCACGAGTTTGCCATGTTCCCCACCGTGCCCTGCACCGCCTGCGCTTACTGCATGCCTTGCCCCTACGACATTGACATCCCTGAGGTATTCCGTCATTTCAACAACTGCCTCAATGAGGGTCTCATGCAAGACGACGAAACGGCTTCCGACTACAAAAAATTGCGCAAGAAATACCTCAGTTCCTATCTGGGGAAGGTATCTCGAGATCGCCAGGCCGACCATTGCATCGGCTGCGGAAAATGTATGGAACATTGCCCGCAGAACATCAACATCCCCAAGCAGATGCAACGCATCGACCAATATGAACAAAAGCTCCGTGAATCATTATAACGAACAGATATAAAACAAGATAACTATGACACTCTTATTCATCGGAACCACCGAAATAATCGTAATCGCACTCGTAGTACTGCTGCTCTTCGGCGGCGCCAAACTTCCTGAACTGATGCGCGGATTGGGCAAAGGCTTGAAGGAATTCAAAGATGCCAGCCGCGAAGTGAAGAAAGAAATCGAAGACGAGACCAAAAACGAGAAAAAAGACTGATGGCTCAAGGAGCGGATGAGATGAGCTTCTGGCAACACTTGGATGTTCTCCGCGGGAGTATCATCCGTTGCATTGTGGCCGTAATGGGATTCGGAATTGCAGCTTTTTGTCTGAAAGAGCCGCTCTTCCGCATGATTTTCTGGCCAACAAAAAAAGCTTTCCCTCTCTGGCAGATTTGGCCGCTTACGGATGCGGAAACACATATCGAGCTCATCAATACGCAACTGGCACAGCAGTTTATCGTACACGTGGAAGTAGCGCTTATTATCGGCGCTTTCTGCGTGGTTCCGTACCTTATCTACGAACTCATCCGCTTCATCGGACCGGCTCTTTATCCCCATGAGAAGCGGGCCACTTACCCGGCTGTAGCAGGTGGCTATGTAATGTTCGTCATGGGCGTAATGTTGAGCTATTTCGTTATTTTCCCGCTCACCTACCGCTTTCTCTCCACCTATCAGGTGGCCGGCGAAGTAAGCAACCTCATTGCGCTTGACTCCTACGTACAGACGCTCCTGCTGATGAGCGCTATCATGGGCATCATTTTCGAGCTACCCATCCTCTGCGGGATCCAGGCCCGATTGGGATTGCTGAAAGCCGCTCCGATGAGACGCTGCAGAAAGCACGCGATTGTAGGAATACTGGTGCTGGCAGCCGTAATCACCCCTACGGCTGACGCTTTTACACTCAGCATCGTGAGCCTGCCAATCTACCTGCTCTACGAAGTCTCCATCCTGATTGTGCGGCTTCGCGAGCGGAAGATGGCCGACAAATGAGCCAAAAGCGCGCTTTTTTCCAAAAAAATTTGGTCAAATAAAAAAAAAGTAGTACCTTTGCAGCCGCTTTTGGCTGAAAGGCGCTATTGCGCTGCCGGAAGGCGGAAGGCATTGGGCTTTCGTATATCGGTATTACACCAGATTTTGGTTCTGAGAAGGCAGGTTCGACTCCTGCAAGCCCAACAATAAAACAAGGCCGCTCGACAGAATGGTCTTTTTTTATCGGAGTCGCGAAAGCGGATATCCTTTGGATATAAGCAGAGCATCCGAATGTGTGATGGGATATACGGCAGCCTCACAAACACAATTTTCCTGCCGACAATTAAGTAACACAACTATTTTTCAGACAATGAAAACTTTTGAACTCACTGGCGAACTTCGCAACGAATTCGGCAAAAAAGCAGCTAAGGCTCTCCGCAAGCAGGAGCTCGTACCGTGCAACCTCTATGGCAATGGCGAGAACATCACCTTTACCGTAGCAGTTAACGACGTACGCAAACTCATCTACACTCCTGACACTCAGGTTGTTGCTCTCACCGTAGCAGGTAAGCAGCACATGTGCGTTGTAAAGGAGCTCCAGTTCCACCCAGTAAAGGAGACTCTCTTCCACATCGATTTCCTCGAAGTAACCGAAGAGAAGCCTGTAACTGTAGAAATCCCCGTTAAGCTCGAAGGTCTTGCAGAAGGTGTTAAAGCCGGTGGTAAGCTCGCTCTCGAGATGCGTAAGCTCAAGGTTAACGGTATTTACACCAAGTTCCCTGATCGCGTAGTAATCGACGTAACCAGCCTCGGTCTCGGCAAGAAGATCCAGGTTCAGGACCTCAAGTTCGAAGACTACACCATCGTTAACGCTAAGGAACTTATCGTTTGTCAGGTTAAGGCTACCCGCGCATCTAAGCAGGGTTAATCAACTAAATAGCGTGCTCCATGCGCGTTATGAAAGCAGGGCGGGAGCAATCCTGCCCTGTATTTTTTTCCGGACAGAACCAAGTTCCTCGCCAAACAGCGACAAACATCAACCAAAAACAGCTCCGTCAGCATGTCATTCATCCGCATCATCAACCGCCTCTTCGGGCTCGACAAGCCGACCGACGCAACCATCAATATGGCAAAATATCTCATCGTAGGCCTCGGCAATATAGGCGACGAATATCAGAATACCCGCCACAACATCGGGTTTAAAATCATCGACGCATTCGCTTCGGAAGTGGGAGCCAAATGGGAAGACAAGCGCTACGGCGCAGTGAGCAAATGCCGCGTGAAGAACGCCGAGCTCGTACTCCTCAAGCCGTCCACCTACATGAATCTGAGCGGCCAGGCCGTCCGTTACTGGCTCCAGCAGGAGAAAATCCCATTGGAGAACCTCTTCGTACTGGTAGACGACCTCAATATCCCATTTGGAACCATCCGCATGCGCAAGCAAGGCAGCGCCGGCGGACACAACGGCCTCAAGAACATCGAACAGCTGCTCTGCACACCCAACT
>JAGHUE010000002.1 GCA_018064985.1 Candidatus Colicola faecequi
TCTCTGCAAAACTCAGAACGCTCAATTTATTCGGTGTACCTTAAGAATGACTGGGAACTTTGTTACAATTTTAAAAACTGTACCCATTTTTCTTGTACTACATCTTGTTTGCTTCAATCTTTCAAAGAAGACCCCTTTCGGGGGCGATTGCCGCTGCAATCTTGTTGCCCGCGCCCCTTTCGGAGCGAAAGCGAGTGCAAAGGTACTGCTTTTTTTTGAACCCACCAAATATTTTTGCACTTTTTTTTGAATAAAAATGCATTTTATTCGTAACTCGCTGATAATCAATAGTGCTTTTTTCACAATGAGCGTGCGAATGGTCACATTAATGGTTCCACACGGCCATTCTTGTCTATTGCCGGGCATTTTTATACATTATTTATACACGCATATGCATACATATGCACGCGCACGAGCGAGAAGAAACATACTTTGCAATAGAATTTATGCCGTGTACTTATAAAGCAGCTTTTCGCATTTACTACGGAGCAAAGCAATCGAATCGCGCTGAATCTGACGAACACGCTCGCGCGACAAACCATGATGACGAGCCACATCCTCTATGGTGGAGCTTTCACATCCGATTCCGTACAGCTCACGCATAATGGAAGCATCACGTTCTCCCAGCGTAAGGAGCGAGCGATCGAGATCTTTCTTCAAGGATTCTTTCATCAAAGAAGAATCAGTGATATCGGAAGACGTCATAAAAAACTCAAAAGTATCATCCGCATCGTCTGTAATAGGCGCATCAATAGAAAGCATGCAAGTGTCGTCCGGGCAAGAGAGAAAAGTCCCATCAAAGTCCCATGAAAGTCGCTTCGACAACTGCTCATCAGAGGGGTAGTATCCTTGCTCCATAATGAAATCGTCAACAGCATGACGAAGTTTGGAAATCTTAGCGAGAACATTCGAAGGAACATGTACCGGACGAGTATATTCGGCCATTTCACGATTGATGTTCGAGCGGATACAACGGACAGCATACGACAGAAAACGCACCCCTACCGACGGGTCAAAAGACTCGGCAGCGTGAATCAGACCGGAATAGCCGAACGATATAACATCTTCGAAGGGGATGTTGTAAAAAACATACTCCTTAGCAATACGCACTACAAAAAGCAAATTTGAGCTGACCAATTTGTTGCGCGCGGAAATATCACCGGCAGCAGCAAGTCTGCACAACGAATCTTCTTCTTCGGCAGAAAGTCGTTCGCCATGGCGAATTTCAGAAAACAAAGCTTTAATGGAACGGGAATCACGGGGAGTGATGACAGGGAAAGACGACAGGTTGTTCATAATCAGGTAGAATATAGTTAAGTGAAATAAAGAAAACAAGCAGGCAAGCCATCCGGCCAAGATGCAGGAAACTAGCATTCCCGACACAGCCGGACACGACAAGAGAAAAGAATCTAACGAAACGCACGATTCAATTCAGCAAAATCCTCAAACGGATCTTATAATCTAAAACAAGAAAACTGCGAAAAACAACGTTTCATAGAATAAGGCGATAATAAAAAAGTTTAGGAAAAGAACTGCTATTCTTTCGGAATAATCACATCAAAAAACGTGCCACAATCACCAAAGAGGAACAACATTGAACAAATAGCCGGATATTGGCAGAGAATGACAACATCCGGCCTATTTTTGAGGGCTGACGACATCTGACAGTGACAAAACGCCACTGACAGGCAGTTGTCAATTGTCAGACATTTCAGCCCCGCAAATCAGAGTGAACGGACAATAAGACGGACACTTGTTGTCTTTCGGACCGGAAAACTCAGTAGTAGTAAGCAACTTCTCTACAAAGGCAGTCAACTTAGCCTGCACATCTTCACGCACTTCGGCATAATCCGTCAGCGGCAAGCCGTCCGCCTTCACTATCATCGACTTCTCGTCGGATATCCTACGCTGCGTAAACAAGAGATGCGGCTCCACATGCTGATTACCATATTTCCGACCAACGGCTTCGCTGTAAATAAAAGTCTGCCGAACGTAATCATTTTCTTCCGAATCAAAAAGCAAATCCGGGCGATAAGTCAACTTCTTCGCATCATACTTTGCACTCTTATAATCAATCACGCGAGTAACCGCAGAAGTACCACTTCCCACTATATCCAAACGATCGATATTCCCACCAATGCGGATGTTAACAGTCTGACCATCAACTGAAACCGGCACATCAAAAGCCACATATTTCTCAAGCATACAAATCTCGAGACCTTCTGCAGCCTTCTCAATATCATAGGACAGCACATTGCGTACATTGGCGAGAATCACCTCGTTTTCCATCTGGTGGCAATCTCGTACGTAATGTACCTCGTCCTCTTCCGGATGATCAGCCTTGTACAATGTATTCATTGATTCATACGCCCGGTCGAGAACCGAGGAAAGCAATGCCTGATTCTCCTTAACAGCATTCAGTTTCTCCGCATCCACCATAATGGGAGAATCATGCCAACCGAACTCATCCCGGTAGATATGCTCCATGCAATGATGCACGAAGGAACCAAGTTCGTTCGAACGGAAAATAGCTGTAGGAGTTTCCTGCTCATGTACATTCTCAATGTAATGGAGATAAAATCTGCGTGGACAGCGTACAAATGTGTTGATGGCCGAAGGAGACAAAACATAAGGCTTAAGTTCTTCTTCTGAATTGCGCTTCTTGAGTTGCCCATCATCAATAACAAGCTTCGACAGCAGGTTTTTCGTATTGCCAGTCAGATCGATCAGCGGCTCGTTATGCAGCAAACCGTTTTCCGTAAGCATATGCTTGCCGACCTCGAATTGATCACTGGCCAGCATCTGCATTACGAAACGCGACATTGATTTCTTATTCAAACCGGAGTCTCCGCTAGAGAAGAGCATCGTTACATTTCCCGCTCTACTCAGCAAGCGGAAGAAATTATAGGCATACACATCTGCCTCCTCATCGTTAGTAGGGAGCCCGTAGGTCTTCCGCAGGTAATAAGGAATATACGAGCGATCGGCCTTGTGCTGCGGCACTACCCCTTCTTCAACATTGAGTAGGAGCAGATGCTCAAAATCCATTTGTCGGGTCTCCAACACGCCCATCACCTGGATCATGCTGATCGGTTCACCGTGAAAAGGAAGCGATATCGTTTCCAGATGCCGGCGGAGAAGATTTCTCAACAAACGTAGATCCGTGAGATACGAAGCCACTTCTGCACGACCGGCAAGCTGCTCAAACTGACGGAGCGCAATAGCCGTTTGATAGATAGCTTCCTGCACCAGCAAGCGTTGCCACGTATCGCTCTCTCCCGAGGGAAGCTGCTTATCCGACTGCGACATGACAAATGCATACAATTCATCAATAACCGACGTCACGGTTGCATCCTGTTTGCCGGTGATCCGCTCCAAACGAGCCATCACATCGGCATACAATTGCGTGTTCTTAAGCGGAAAACCCTTCGTGATATTAATATATTCAGGAGTATCGGCATCCGGGAGTTGAACAGGCGGCAACGAATAGATTACCGGTTCGAGCGCTTCTTCATTGCAAATCACGACAGCCGTCGGTTCTGGCTTACAATATGACTGTCGGAGCCACGGATAGACATACTGAACCTGCGATTCCGTACTCGTCGATGCAATAATATCGACATGCTTTTTCCCGCACCAGCGGATCGGCTCCGCTTCATTGCCGAAATAAGCAGCATTCTTGCTGACATAAGAAAACGCCTTGGAATTGGTAGAAAAATTCTCCACATAATCCCAGTAGAAAAGCGTGCGTCCCGGCTGCAGAATAGCACCGCCCTTCTCCACCGCTGAACGATTTTTCATCAGCTCCATCAAGCGCTTCTCCACAGGAAGAAGATAGTTGAAACCCACAAAAACAATGTTCTGATCGAAAAGTTCCGACTCTCCGTCTTTCCAATTCGCCACAGCCTCTGCTGCAAGCAAGCCGTCATAGCCTCTACGGGCGGCACGAAGTTCTTCCACAAAACGGGAATAAATGGTATACAAATTGCGCCACAGAAGTTCAAATTGCTCCCACTTGCTGCCTTGCTCTGCCGCACGGATTTCGCCGGCAATAAGCACTTTCAACCGGGCCATCACCTCTTCATCAAGCGGCTGATTCTCAAGGATTTTCGCAGCAGCAGTATTGTCAAAAAAATTAGGGATCTCCGCCGGCTTTACACAACGGTCGATATTTGAAAAATCACTGATCAACTGACGTCCCCATCCATAAAAACGATCAAGCGGGATGGAATCTCCCGTCACCTCACGATAGATTCTGTAAAGACGGCAAACAAGGAAAAGCTCTTCTTCTTTCTGAAGCGGGCTGAGCAATGCAAACAGATCGGAAAGTGTAGTCACCTCTGGCGCAAATGCCACCGGTCGGTCACCCATGAGCTTCAGCAGTTCGCTTTTCATCACCAGGCCTGCACGACG
>JAGHUE010000043.1 GCA_018064985.1 Candidatus Colicola faecequi
AGACTGCCCCGGAGGCACCTGAAGTATTTGAATACCTGATCCTTACACTTGGCACAGAGCAGGACGCCAAGGCCGTATCCCTACACCTTACCTGCCCCTCGCTCAGGGCACCGCCCAGCCTTCTTTTTAGCCGTGAGGCTTAAAAGAAGGAGTTGAAAAGGTTAAAAAAGTTTTAAAGGTTCCAGAAGTTCTAAAAGTTAAAAGGGGAGCCTTTTCTATTCCTTATTTTTTATCAGCGCGTACGCATACACGTACGCAAATTTGTCGTATCTTTACTGACGAAAAGCAAATGAAAACTATACATGCTATAGTTTGCTTTGCCGTGCTTTTCCTGTTTGCCGAACAGCTGCGGGCCGATGATTCTATCAGCATCAGCCGGAGCGATTGGCAAGCGCTCACGCAGCGTGTGGAGAAGCTCGAAAAGCAAGCGAACAACAAGCGTCTCACCCTGGGAGGTTATGGTGAGGCCGTCTATCGACGTAATTTCTATTCGTCCAATCCCGGACGCTACAAACAACCCGAACAATACCGCGGCCAGCAATATGGCCAGTTCGACCTGCCGCATGTCTGCTTCTATGTGGGCTACGACTTCGGCAAAGGATGGCGGTTGAGCAGCGAGATAGAGTTTGAGCACGGCGGCGTAGAAGCCGCCATGGAAGTAGAGGGCGATGAAGGCATCGAGTATGAAAGCGAAGTGGAGCGCGGCGGCGAAGTGGCGCTGGAGCAGCTGTGGATTGAGAAGCAGTTCTCGCCTATGGCCAAACTGCGCGCCGGCATGCTGATCGTACCGATCGGCGGCGTGAATGCGCACCACGAACCCAACCAATTTTTCGGCACTTATCGCCCGGAGGGTGAGCTTACTATCTTGCCTTGCACTTGGCATGACATCGGATTGCAGCTGGCCGGCCGCTACAAGTGGCTTCAATATACGGCACAGTTGCTTCCGGGATTGCAAAGCAATCAGTTCGGCAACAGCAGCTGGATTCACTACGGCAGTGCGAGTATGTTCGAATATAAACTCGGCACTACTCTGGCCGGATTAGCACGGCTGGATTTCTACCCGCTCCACCGAGGAGAAAAGTCCTCGGATGCACTACGTATCTCGCTCAGCGGATATACAGGAACGAGTTTCCGCAACACTTTCGAGCCTACGGAAGGGACAGACTATCAGGATGTTCACGGCCTCGTAAGCATCGGAGCTGTCGATTGGTCGTACAAAGGTCACGGACTGATTTTCCGCGGCAGCTGTCTGTACGGCCACCTGAATGACGCAGAAGCCATCTCTACCTTCAACCGCTCGATGCCGAAGAACTCCAACAGTAAGCGACAGCACGTGGCATCCGATGCTTACAGCTGCGGCGCGGAGCTGGGCTACGATTTCTTTACGCTCAATCCTGTTCTTCGCGAGAAACGCCAGCAGTTCTTCCTCTTTGCCCGCTATGATGCTTATGATGCGATGGCGCGGGTGAAGACCGTGCGCAAGTATTGGGCAGGGCGCCAGAAACTGAGCCTCGGAATCAACTACATGCCTATTCCCGAGGTGATTGTAAAGGCAGAATATTGCCACTCGTGGATCAACAAGAGCCCCACACTCACCTACAACCCCGAGCCGTATGTAGCGCTCAGCGTGGCATACTTCGGAATGTTTGAGTTCTAAGAAAATCAACAACTTATTTTTAGTATTTTTATGAAAAAAGAAATTTTACTCGCAGCATCAGCTCTGATTTGCTCAATGCTCGCAAGTTGCGATGAAAGCAACGTTTCTTCCGACAAGGAAGACCAGTACAAAAAAATCACCAATGCTTACGTAATCAACACGGTAGAAGCCACTTATACCGAGCTGGCAGACGCTACCATCGCGCTCTACGACGCCTGCGAGGCGGTGTATGCCAAGTATGAAGCCGGGCAGAACATCGCTGCCGCCGACATAGAAAACCTCGGTCGCCTCTGGAAAGAGAGCCGCCATCACTGGGAGCTCAGCGAAGCCTTTCTTTTTGGCCCCGTGGAAGACAACAACATTGACCCGCATATCGACACCTGGCCACACGATCTGAGCGCACAACTCGACCTCATGGCCGATGATCAGAAGATGGCACTTGTAGCAACTAAGGGGCTCTCGGCTCTCGGTGATGAAGGTCTCATGGGCTATCATGCACTAGAGTACATGATCTTCGATGTTACCAACTATCAGCACCCTACCGACATCCGCTACAACGATTTCAACAATTACAGCGCCAACGAGATGACGTATTTCCGCGCAGTAAGCAAAGACCTCGTGGAGCAACTCGTAGCCCTCGAAGCTTGCTGGAAAGGCAAGAGCAACGTTTCTTCCCGCAAACAGGATATTCTCAATAATGCGCCCGCTACCGTACAGAATTACACCGGTCTCGCAAGCGGTTTTGCCGCAGACCTGCTCGACGCCTCCGGCGAATACACCTCGTATCGCAACGTGATGGACGAACTGCTCGACGGCTGCGACGGCATTGCCGATGAGGTGGGCAACACCAAGATCGGCCGTCCCGTTCGCGGTGCCGGCTCGAATGCCGAGGAAGGCGACCGCAACTACATTGAGAGCCCCTACAGCCTCAATTCCGTGCGCGACTTCACCGACAATATCATCTCTATCCGCAACGCTTACATGGGCAGCAAACAGGGCGATGCTTCACTCTATGACTACGCCAAACAGAAGAATACCGAGGTAGCGAATGCTCTTCGCGACCAGATTGAGACTACCATTGCTGCTATCGAGAAAATGCAGGAGCCGTTCTTCACTACTGCCGGTGATGATGCCTCGAAGCAGGCCGTAGAAGAAGCCGGCACGAGGCTGACTGAAGCCATCGCAGAGGTAAAGAAGTTGCTTTAAAAAAAATAATTAACTCTATTAATGAAAAAACTGTATATTTTTGCACTCGCAGCCATTGTGCTAGCAGGGTGTAACCCGGAGGAGAACTCGGGAGAAGAGGCAGATTTGCTGCCCGATTGGTATTATGCAGGCGGCAAAGAAGGCACTACTACTGTCACTTCGTCGC
>JAGHUE010000158.1 GCA_018064985.1 Candidatus Colicola faecequi
AGATGGGACCGTCGACGATCAGATTGAAATAGTCTTTGCAGACGTTGTCGGACATATGGAGGGAGAGCTCCTTTCCGACGAAGCGGATGCGGACGTAGGTGCCGGTCCAGTCGAAGCTGACGGCATCGGCGTTGACCTGCGTGCGGCCAACGTATACAACACGGGAATCGGATGCCGGGAAACGATTGGCGGCAAGAGAAACGAGAGAGCAGCAGAGGAATGCTGCGAAGAAAAGCTTTTTCATGTTATTATAATAGTTATAAACTTTAACGACAACGACAACCTTAACCCTAACTAGCGGAGGCGATGCTTGAGGTAGTGGCGGCGGGCAACGGCGAAATAGAACAAGACGCCGGCAATGTTGACCCCAACGGCCATCCAGAAAGCCGGATGATAGCCGAAATACTCGGCCACTACGCCACCCATCAGCATACCTACACCCATACCCAGATCCCAACTGGTGAGGATGGTACTGTTGGCCGTGCCGCGCTGGCTATTGGGCGCCAGATTGATGAACATGTTCTGGAAAGCGGGCCACATATGGCCATTGCCCAGACCGATGATGAAAGGTGCGAGATAATAGCCCCATTCGTTGTGCAGGCCGGCGAAGATGGCATAGCCGAAGATGGAGAGCACCATGCCTCCGCTTGCATTACGCACCACCAAGCCTTTGCGGAGCGAGCGAGCGCCCGTGAGCCGTGAGAGGATCAGACCGATAGCGAGGAGGGCGAAGAAAAGGCCCGTTCCGCCCGTGATACCCAGTTCCTCTTTGCCGTAGATAGCCACGTAGGTGCTCAATACGCCATAGGAGAAGGCGAAAGCGAACATCGAGAGGAAGAGCGCCCAACCCATGAGGAGGAAGAAGCGGTCGAGCGAGAGGGCTTTCTTCTCGCGGATGATCTCGCGGGGCTTGAGATGGAGCGTGGCATCTACGATGAGGCCCAGAAGCGAGCATAGAAGCGAGCACGTGAAGAGCATCTCGTAGTTGTGGTAACGCGCGAAAAGCCAGAGGGCCACCGAAGGTGAGATGGCCGTGGCGATATTGTTGGAGAGGCCGTAGTAGCCTATTCCTTCGGTTCGTCGGCTGGAGGGAAGCACGTCAACCGCCACGGTACTGAGGCTGACGCCCGTTGCCCCGAAAGGTGCGCCGTGAACCGTACGGAAAATGGCGAAGAGCGTAAGGCTGCCGGCCAGGAGATAGCCCGCAAAAAGGGCCGTGGTAAGGAAGAAACAGATGAGCAGGACGGCCTTGCGGGGGAACGAATCGACGATGTAACCCGAGAACGGACGCACACAGAGAGCCGCTACCGCATAACCGGAGAGCACCATGCCGATGGTATCTTTATCGGCCTGGAACGTTTCGCTCAGGTAGATGGGCAGAAGCGGCACCACAAGCATGAAGGCGAAGTTGAGCAGGAAATTGCTCGACCACACCTTCAGGTAGTTGCTGTTCCAAAGTTTGTCGTCGGACATAAGCTTCAGAAATGGAGGGCGAGACCGTTGGTTCCCACCGTCCAATAGGCAGTCTGGCGACGGGCCAACTGGGCGTTGTAGGTGTCGGCAGAGGAGTGCTGGCGGCAGTAGCCCACGATGAGCGTAGGCACAGAAGCCGAGAGGCACATACCGCCCGCATAAGCCATGTAGATGCCGGCATAAGAGCCGAGATCGGCAGCCACCCACCAACCGGCAGCTGCCAGACCGACACCTGCACCCAGCAGGCCCCAACCGGTATTGGCCGTGCGGACACCATTCATATACTGCTGATAAGCCTGCGGATTGCGGCCGATCAGATAGTTGGCATAGGCCCGGCCGCGAAGGGCCTGACCGTCACAATAATACGTATTTCCCTGCTGCAGGATGTAACCTGCAGATTGCGCTACCGGATCTTTTTTCACATAGGTGTAAGAAAGCTCCTGTGCCATCACGAAAGAGGCTGCGGCCAGAAGGAGGCAGCTGAAGAAAAGTCGCTTCATACGTTCAATATTTTTACTCAATAAGAGAGTTCCTTGCCTTCTTTGAACTCGGGCATGAGGTAGCCGTGGCGGTCGGTACAATGGTCGTGGATAGCCTGCTTCTTTTCTTCCGGAAGGGTGACCCACCAGCGGGAGCAAGCGGGGTAAGCTACCTCGAGCTGCTGACCATAGTCTTTGGCCGCCTTCTTGGCGATGCGTTCTTTCTGATCGATGGTGAGACCTGCCCACCATTCGTCGGTTTTCGAAATTTTGTTAGCCATGATATGTAGTTTTAATGGTTCGGGCAATGTTATTTGAACATCTCGACGAGCTGGTTGAGCCACGCGCCGAGATCGGCCTTGCTGGTTGCCTCCACGTATTTCTGGTAGGTAGGCGTGGTCATATGCGAGATGTAGTAGCGGAAATCGTCGGCCGTGTAGATGCCGTCCATCATGTTCATGACGGTAGGCTCGAGATAGTCGGCCATGAAGGCCTGCATCTTGCTGATGAACGGCTTCAGCTCTTCCTGCTGGGCAGCGCCGCCGAGTTGGCCGAGGAGCGCATCATGGATGTTCTGCATGTAGCTCTCCATGATGCGGTCGGTACCGGAAGCGTTGTAGTAGGCATGGAAGAGTTGCTCGTAGGCGGGGTCAACCGCGGGGAGCTCCATCTTGGCTTCCTGGCCCTGGAGAACCGACACCATTGTCTGGGTCATCTGCATGATGGCAGCCGTAGCCTTCGAAGAAGGGTCTTGCAGGTTCTGCGCCCATTGAACGGCTTTCTGCTGGAGAAGCTTGGTGCTGTCGGCCCGGTTGTAGGCGATGAGTTCGTCGAGCTCAGCCTCGGTGAGGCGACCGCGGAAAACGTCGTCGTAGAGCGATACGAAATCTTCCACGAAGGTGCCGTCGGCAAAATACTTCATGAGTTTCTTCTGTTTCTTGGTCTTGGCCGGGATAGAATCGAGGCGCGAAGAGAGCTGCTGGCTCACCTGGTCGGTAAGCGATTCGATGTCGTTTTCGCCGAACACCACTTCCATCACCTTCTGGCGATAGGGATCGGCGGTTTTCTTTTTAGCTTCGAGGGTAGAAAGCGAACCCATGAGGAGAACTGCTGCGAGCAGCAAAGTACGGATTTTCATATTGCAAAAAAGTTTTTTTGTAGTGAGAAGTGAGAAGTGAGGAGTGAAACGCTAACCTTAACGATAACAGTAACAGAGGTTCAAGAAGTGTGCCATTTGTGCATTATCGGCTGCGGAGCTCCCAGAAAGCTACGGCGCTGGCGGCGGCTACGTTGAGCGAATCCACCCCGTTGTGCATCGGGATACGGACCACATGATCGGCTCCGCTGATGGCAGCCTGAGGGAGGCCGTCGCCTTCGGTACCCATCACGAGGGCCAGCCGGTCGATCGATTTGAGAAGCGGGTCGTCGAGCGAGATGCTGTCGTCGGACAGGGCCATGGCGGCTGTGGTGAAGCCGTGCTTATGGAGCTGCTCGTGCACATCGCCCAGGATCCACGTCCAGGGCACGAGGAAAATGTTGCCCATCGACACGCGAACAGCCCGGCGGTTGAGCGGATCGCAACTGTCGGCCGTGAGCAAAACGGCATCTATACCGAGGGCTGCCGCGCTACGGAAGATCGCCCCGATGTTGGTTGTATCCACCACCCCATGTATCACCACTACGCGATGCGCATCACGCAGCACTTCTTCGAGCGAAGGCAAGGGCCGGCGCTCCATGGCGCAGAGGAGCGAACGCGTGAGGGGATAGCCGGTAATGTCGTTGAGCGTGGGGCGGTCGCCCACATAGACGGGCAGTTCTTCTATGCCGGGAAGGGCCTCTATCTCGCGGAGAATCTCGGCCGCATAGCCGCCCAGATGCTTCTCTTCGGTAAGGAGCGAGACAGGACGGTAGCCTGCCAGGAGGGCCACATGGATCACCTTGCCGCTCTCGGCTATAAAGAGCCCGCGGCCGGACAGTTTAGAATCGGTCAGCTGAGCTTCGGTAAGCGAAGCGTAGACCTCCATGCCGGGGTCGGAAAGGCTGTTTACACGGATTATCTTCATACGGATCAGTCTTCAAACGGATTGTTGGCCGAGCGGGAAACCACCCAGCGGAGTGCATTGATATAGAGGAGGTTCTGCGTAGCGTCGGTATAGCCGGTATGGCCGTGCCCCATGTTGAGATAGATCATGCGATAGGCCGTGTTGGTCCAGACAACGGGCCAGTCGCCGCCATAGACGATGTCTTTGAGGCCGAGCGGATAGTTCTTTCCGGAGAGGGAGAGGAGTACCTCTATTCCCTCGGTATGGCGGACGTCGGTAGACCATTGGTAGTATTCGCTGGCGGGCGCTACGAACGACGAAGGGAGGTTGCGGCAGACGGGATGCTCGGGGCTGTCCACCTCGAGGAGAACGGGCTGCGGGGGCCAGTTGTTGCAGAGGAAAGTGCCGCAACCGAGGAAGCGGTTGAGCCAGGGCCAGCCGGTATTGCGGTCGTTGTA
>JAGHUE010000170.1 GCA_018064985.1 Candidatus Colicola faecequi
AGACAAGCTCATCCCCGAGCAGATCACCTTCGAGAACAAGCGCATCCTCGACAACCTGGAGATGGGCCGCGTAGTGGAACGCTGGCAGCCTACCACCGACGGCAAGCAGATGCTCACCTGGATCATCTATCCGCCCCACTTCGACCCCTCGAAGAAATATCCGACGCTTCTCTACTGCGAAGGCGGTCCGCAATCGCCCGTTTCGCAATTCTGGTCATACCGATGGAACTTCATGATGATGTCGGCCAACAACTACATCATCGTAGCCCCCAACCGCCGCGGCCTTCCGGGCTTCGGCAATGAGTGGAACGAAGAAATCTCGGGCGACTACGGAGGTCAGTGCATGCGCGACTACCTATCTGCTATCGATGAATTTGCCGCATCGGAGCCCTACGTGGACAAAGACCACCTCGGCTGCGTAGGCGCTTCCTTCGGCGGCTTCAGCGTTTACTGGCTCGCCGGCCATCACGACAAGCGCTTCAAGGCCTTCATCGCACACGACGGCATCTTCAACATGGAGATGCAGTATCTCGAGACCGAGGAGAAATGGTTCGCCAACTGGGACATGGGCGGCGCTTATTGGGAGAAAGACAACGCTACCGCTCAGCGTACCTTCCAGAACAGCCCGCATCGCTTCGTAGACAAATGGGATACCCCTATCCTCTGCATCCACGGCGAGAAGGACTACCGCATCCTGGCCAACCAGGCAATGGCGGCCTTCGACGCAGCCAAAATGCGTGGTGTTCCGGCCGAGTTGCTCATCTTCCCCGACGAAAATCACTGGGTGCTCAAGCCGCAGAACGGCATCCTCTGGCAGCGTCGCTTTTACAACTGGCTCGACAAGTGGCTAAAATAAGATTATCCATGTTTTCTCCTGCAGGCCTCGTGTAGACTTACATAAGACTTGTGTAAGACTTGCGTAAGACTTTCATAAGACTTCAAACGGACTGAAAATTCATAAAAAAATACATGAAATATCGTTTCGAATATACTATCAACTATTCCGATGTGGATGCTTCGCGCCATCTGCGCCTCACCGACCTCGAGCGCTATATCCTCGAGACGGCGGGTCTCAATGCAGAGCGGCTGGGGCTCGGTACGCAGCGCCTGCTGGAGCAATACAACGCGGCATGGGTGCTCACCCGCATGTCGCTCACGATGGACTATCTGCCAACGTACAACGAGACCCTCGTAATCGAGACCTGGATCGAAGGCAACGCACATATGCTCTCCATCCGTAATTTCCGCCTCTACATCAAAAAAGACGACGAGGAGCTGCCTATCGGCCAGTGCTCTACCATCTGGACGCTCATCAACCTCACCAGCCGACAGGTGGACATTGCCGCTTTTGCCGATCCTGCATGGGCTTCCTGCATCGACGGCGAGCGGCTCTCGCTGCCTCGCGCTCCGCGTCTGGGGCTCATTGACGAGCCCACCGGCCGAATGCCTCATACCATCCGCTATTCCGACCTCGATTTCAACGGCCATTGCAACAGCGTGAAATACTTGCAGTTCATGCTCAACGCCTGCGATAAGCTTACGGGACTCTTCCCCGTGCGCCTCGATATGAACTACGCCAAGGAAGTGCACAAAAGCGAGCAGACCGAAGTGCGCTTCATCGAGCAGGACGACCGCGTGCAGTATTGCCTCCTTACCGAGCAGGGCGAAATCTCCTGCACGGCCCTCATCAGCAAACTCTAATTTTTTCCGCCATGGACAACTATTCCGACGAACTGCTCCACCACATCGCCTCCGAAGTGTCGCGCATACAACATCAGTTCAAGACGATTCTCACCCCCGAGCAACTCTACCTCCAGCTCACTCACAGCAATATCCGCGAAGAACTGGAAGAACTGTGCGACAAGGTGCGACCCGCTGCTGCAGGCGACCCGCAACGGTCTTACGACCCTGCGCCCGTCCGACCCGTAGCCCTAGAATGCGACGTGGTCCGTTTTCAGAACAACAAAGACAAATGGATTGCCTTTGTAGGACTGAAAGACGGCCGGCCCTATGAGATTTTCACGGGTCTGGCCGACGACGAATACGGCATCATGCTCCCCAAGTCGGTTACCCATGGCAAGATCATCCGGGCGGAAAAC
Source organism: Candidatus Colicola faecequi (assembly GCA_018064985.1). GTDB lineage: Bacteria > Bacteroidota > Bacteroidia > Bacteroidales > Paludibacteraceae > Colicola > Colicola faecequi. The sequence continues at coordinate 2,100 of JAGHUE010000170.1, forward strand.
GAAGACGGAACTCATCGCTACGATTTCCAGTTTGTCAACACCCGCGGATTCAAGACCACCGTGGAGGGTCTTTCTTACCGCTTCGACCGCGTGTTCTGGAACTATGCAAAACTCCTCTCAGGCGTGTTACGCTACGGTATGCCGGTGGAGCAAGTGGTGAAGCTGCTCTCTTCGCCGCAGCTCGACAACGAAAATATCAACTCCTGGACAGCCGGTGTGAGCAAAGCGCTCAAGCGATACGTCACATCCGACACTACCCTCTTCTGATCCAATCCGCATTCATCCGTATGAAACAGAAGCATCTCATCTACAGCCTCCTTCTTCTCTTGCCGCTTGCCGGTTGCGGCCGTCGCGCTCAGCACTACGAGCGAAGCAGCGTGTCGGTAGACGCCATCACGCTCCATGCGGCGGAGAACCGCAATATGCACACCTACTCGGGCACTACCGAAGCCCGCACCAGCATTCCGCTCTCTTTCCCGCTCGGCGGGCAAATCGTCCGCGTATGCGTTCGGAACGGACAGTATGTGAGTGCAGGCACAGTGATTGCCGTGGCCGATTCGGCCAACGCAGCCTCCAGTCTGCGCCTGGCGGAAGCCGGTCTGCGACAGGCCCAGGACGGATACGACCGCATGATGCAGGTACACCGGAAAGGCGGTGTAACAGAAGTGAAGCGCATGGAGGTGGAAACGCAACTGGAGCGCGCCCGGCAAATGGCCGAGATTGCCCGTCAGGAGCTCAGCCGCTGCATCATCCGTGCCCCACAGAGCGGTACGGTAAGCGATCTCAACCTGAGTGCCGGACAGGTGCTTGCTCCCGGTCAGCGCGTATGTAATCTGATTGATACGGGAGGTATGATGGTGCGCTTCTCCGTAGCCGAAAACGACATCGCCTCGCTCCGCGAGGGCGACAGCGCAACGGTAAGCATTCCCGCTATCGAAGCAGCCGGACTGAAAGCCACAGTGGTGGAGCGTGACCTGGTAGCCTCGCAGCTCGCCCATACGTATTCCATCCTGCTCTCGCT
>JAGHUE010000156.1 GCA_018064985.1 Candidatus Colicola faecequi
GCTCTCTGCCGCTATCAGGTCGGCTACAGCTTCCGCCTGCGTGAGGTCCATCTTGCCGTTTACGAAGGCACGTTGGGTAAATTCGCCCGGACCTGCCGGCCGGCAACCCGCATCGGTCAGCACCCGGAGAATCTCCTGCTGGATATATATACTGCCGTGGCACGCGATTTCTACCGTGTCCTCGCCTGTAAAAGAGTGGGGGGCACGGAATACGGTGCACAGCACCTGGTCAATGGCTTCACTATCCCTTCCTGTACAGAAGTTGCGAGTTTGGCATCGCTTCCCTCCAATCTCTGAAGGGAGGGTGCAGGGAGGGGTGTCACTTCTCCGAAATGTACGGAATAACCTTTGGCTTCGGCCAAAGGCTTGCGTCCGCGGAACACCTTGTCGACAATCGGCAAGGCATCCTTCCCGCTCACGCGGATGACGGCTATTCCGCCTGTCCCGGCAGGGGTAGATATGGCACAGATAGTATTATTCATTTGCTGATTAGCATCATTAATAAAAAGAAGAATAGCATTATTGCAGAGACAACGCCTGCTATCGTTTGCCATCCCTTTACGGTAAGCGAATGCACAAACTGCTCGTGCTTTTCATTCGGTTTCTTGAGCTCGAGCATGAACCATTCTCCTCGGCTGTCGGTTTCCCGCAATTCAAGACCGACCTTCTTGGCTGCTTCCACCAGCGGCTTGACGTCTGCTTCGTAGAAACCGCTCAGGAAGAGCAATCCGCCCGGCATGAGATACTTCGCATAGAGCGGCATCTGCTCGAGGAGGATGTTTCTGTGGATATTACTGAGAATGAGGCTGTACTCGCCTTCCGGGGGTACGTTCCCAAGACGCGCGTCGATCGTTACACCATTCAGTTCGGCATTCTCCAGCGTGTTGGCAACCGACTTGTCGTCGATATCCACAGCCGTCACCTTAGCCCCGTATTTGGCGGCATAGATGCCTAGAACGCCCGTGCCGCAACCGTTATCGAGCACGGTTTCTTCTTCGAAAGGAAGGAGTGGCGTCTCGTCGGGGTGGTTCTTGAGGTATTCGTCCTCTCCCTCCTGATATATATCGCGAAGCTGCATGATGTGCTCAATGAGCATACCGGTCGTCTCATGATGACCGGCGCCAAAAGCGCAATGGGGAACGATCTTCACGCCATCGGGCAACTCTTCCATTGGATGCTCTGCTTCCCAGGCCGCGTTCCAATTTTGGTCGGGCACGTCTTCCACTTTTACGGCAGAAGCGATGGTGGAGTATTGCGCATTGAAGTCGAAGAGGAAACTGTTGAGGGCCTCCTGCGAGAATTGCTCGGTCTGGATGTAGGCTTCTTTGCCGTCGAACGTCTCGAAACCGAGGTCGCCCAACCCTTGAAAGAATACATCTTCCAGATAGGTTTCTTCGAAAGCGTAAGAGAATGTTACTTTGGTATACTGCATAATCAACGCGGGGAGTTTCCGTATTCTTCCCCTAATTTTGTGCAAAATTAGTGAAAAATGCGGACATCTGCAAATTATTTTTTGTATATTCGAAGAAAATGCGTAATTTTGCAAGGAAATCAACCAACATCATCCCGTCAATCCCTTCTCTGAAGGGTTGCGAACTCCTTTTTATGACGTATTCAGAAACTCTCGATTATCTTTACAGCAGTCAGCCCGCTTTTCATCAGGTGGGAGCTGCGGCTTACAAACCGGGTTTGGACAACACGATTGCGCTGATGGCTCATTTGGGCAATCCGCACGAGTCGTTTCCTTCGGTTCACATAGCCGGAACCAACGGCAAAGGCAGCACTTCGCACCTGATTGCAGCTTCGCTGCAGGCAGCCGGTTTACGCGTGGGACTCTATACTAGTCCGCACCTTGTCGATTTTCGCGAGCGTATACGCGTATCGGGTGAGATGATTCCTGAGGAAGAGGTCGTACGCTACGTGGAAGAAAACCGCGGCTTCCTCGATGAACTGAAGCCGTCGTTCTTCGAATCAACGATGGGAATGGCATTCGATTGGTTCCGCCGGGCCAAAGTGGATATTGCCGTGATAGAAGTGGGGTTGGGTGGTCGGCTGGACAGCACGAATATCATCCGCCCGTGGCTGTCGGTTATTACGAATATCGGGCTTGATCATACGGAGTTTCTCGGCAATACACTTCCGGAGATAGCCTCGGAAAAAGCCGGTATTTTGAAGCAGGGAGTGCCATGTGTAATCGGAGAATCCGATTCGGAAACGAGTCCCGTTTTCTTGGCAAAAGCCGAGGAATGCGGCATTCTTGGCGAGGGATTGGAGACTACAGGTTGCCGTTTGTGGTTTGCCGATCGTTGCAGTTATCTCAGAAGCCGTCGACAGCGTATGGTGCCGGCTTGCGAATTGCAAGGCGCCTATCAGGAGAAAAATCAACAGACGGCTTACGTGGCGCTTTCGGCTTTGATGGCAGAAAAGAAAGAGCATCCCGTGTTGGAGACGCTTACGGAAGAGGCTGTTGCTGAGGGATTTGCGCATGTGTGCAAGCTTACCGGACTTCGCGGCAGATGGGAAGTGCTGGCCGAGAAACCGCTTACGATTTGCGATACGGGCCACAATTCCCACGGCATTCGCACCTATGTGGAAACGCTGAAGACACTTCATAAAGAGCGCCTGGGAGGATACAACGCTTCGCAGTCGGACAATTCCTATCTTCGCATCGTTTTCGGAATGGTTTCCGACAAGGATATCGATACGGTTCTTTCACTTCTTCCCCGCGAAGCGATGTATTACTGGACTGCTGCTCAGTCGCACAGGGCCATTCCGGCAGAAGAAATGCGCTTGAAAGGACTCACGCACGGACTTATAGGCAGAGCCTATCCTTCTGTCGAGGAAGCCATCCGCGTGGCACAATACGATGCTCAGCCGAATGACATTATCTTCATCGGAGGAAGCAATTATGTGGTAGGTGAGGCGTTGCCTCTGTTTGAATAAAATGGTAAGAAAAATGGCAAAGAAAAGCAAGAATACAAGTAAGAAACAGTCGGGCTTTCGCGAGTTTGTCCGCTTGTTTGCGGATGGAAAGAAATCAGTTCGTCGTGCATATTCGCTTTATGTGATAGCTTGTGTATGGCTGCTTGTGGCCGTAGCCAATTTTCTTCTTGGCTACAGCGAAGTGGGTGCTCTGTTCAGCGGTTTGGGAGTACTGACGCTCCTTTTTGCGGCTTATGCCGATTGGAAAGAATCGCGCAAGAAATAACATGCGGGAAAGTCGCATGGAAGTCCCATCAAAGTCCCTTCAGAACAGCCAGACGAATTTGTGGAAAAGAAAGCAGCTCCGGATGTCCGGGGCTGCTTTCTTCTGTGTGTAGTTTTCTCAAATTGTAGCAGAGCGATTCGGCATTCACTTTTGCACTTCTGCATTACTGCATAAAAAAATGTGTAAAAGAGAAGGTAGGCAGAGCGTGTATGCGGTTATTCCACGGAGAAGAGCAGAATGCCCTGCTCGCGCATTTCGCGAAGCCACTGATACATCTGGTGGTTGATGTTCACGCGGTACTGATGACTCGTGAAATGGACTACATTCTTGCCCATTCCGTCGAAGAGCATGAATCGTAATTTTGCCTGCGGGAAGTTGATGCTGCCCGGTCGGCGGCCTGACCGTTGCATTTCGAGGATGCGCTCCAATTCCTGTTGCTGGTCGTCGAGAATCTGCTGGATGGACTGGTTGAATGTGTCCGTAACGTTTTCTGCCGGCATCTTGATGATGAGTGAACCGACATGGCGCTCCTGAGCACCTGCGAGCGGCTCCACTTTCGTCAGTTTGAAGACATAGCTTGCCTTGTCGAAAGGCTGCGGTTTGAAGAACTGACGGTCGGCTCCTCGCTGCTGGAAGACGCCGGTAATCATCACATAGGCATCCTTCTGGAGAAGCGGACTGTAGTTGGTGAAATCATCGTCGTAGAGTGCAAATTCAAAGGCTCCGTCGTAGTCCTCGAGGGTGTATCGGCCGAAGTTGGTGCTCTTGAAGCTGAGGCCGATTTCCGACTTGGTGATGAGGCCACCGATGCTGAAGGTCATTCCTTCGTGCGTCTTGAGCCATTCCTGCGGGTCCTCTTCTCCTTCCAGCGGAGTGAAATTGCGGAGCCGGCTCTTGCTGGGGTCCTGCTTGTTTTCGTAGTTGGTCTTCCACTTGTCGAAATAGCGCATCTCCGAACTTCTGATGTTGCAGAGCTCGCGAATCTCAAACTCGAACTCGTCAAGCGGATGGCTGGAGAGGTAGATGCCGATCATGTCGCGCTCTTTATTGAGTCTGTCGATAGTCGACCATCGTTCGCATCGCGGCAGTTCGGGGTGCTGGATGTCAACGGCCATGCCGAAATCATCTCCGAAAAGCGAGTTCTGCTGGTTTAGCTTGTCGGCCTGGAAGGTATTGCCGTAGCGCATGATGGTATCCAGAACGCCATCGCCCTTTGAGTTGAAGGTGAACAGCTGCTCGCGGTAGAAATCGGGGAAGCATTCGAATGCGCCCGCGTAAGCCATTGATTCTACGGCCTTTCGGTTGCATTGCGAGAGGCTGATTCGCTCTACGAAATCGAAGATGTCCTTGAATTTTCCATTCTTGGCGCGCTCGCTGATGATGGCTTCTACAGCACCTTCACCGACGCCCTTGATGCCGCCCAAACCGAAACGGATGGAACCGTCTGGATCAACCGTGAAGTTGAGTTCCGAATCGTTGACGGAAGGCTCGAGTACACGGATTCCCATGGCTTTGCATTCCTCCATGAACTTGGTCACTTTGGCGATATCGTCTTTGGCCACGGTGAGGTTGGCGGCCATGTATTCGGAGGGGTAGTGTGCCTTGAGGTAGCCCGTTTGATAAGCCACCCACGCGTAGCACGTAGCGTGCGATTTATTGAAGGCGTAGGATGCGAATTTCTCCCAGTCGCGCCAGATTTTATCCAGTTTCTCAGGATCATGGCCGTTCTTTCTGCCGCCTTCCATGAACTTGCCCTTGAGCTCCTGCAGGATAGCCATCTGCTTCTTACCCATGGCTTTACGGAGTTTGTCCGATTCGCCTCGGGTGAAATTGGCCAGCAGTCGGCTGAGAAGCATGACCTGCTCCTGATAAACGGTTACACCATAGGTGTCCTTGAGGTATTTCTCCATGACGGGGAGGTCGTAGGTGATCTCCTCCTGGCCGTTCTTTCGCTTGATGAACGAGGGAATGTAGTCCATCGGGCCCGGACGGTAGAGTGCGTTCATCGCGATCAGGTCGGGCAATACGGTCGGACGCAGTTCGCGGAGATATTTCTGCATGCCCGGCGACTCGAACTGGAACGTGGCGATGGTCTTGCCCTCTGCGAAGAGTTTGTATGTTTCCTCGTCATCGATGGGGATATGGTCGATGTCCACCTCCAGTCCGTTGTGGGTTTTTCGGATGTTGGACAGTGTCTCCTTGATGATAGTGAGGGTGATGAGGCCGAGGAAGTCCATCTTGATGAGGCCAACGGATTCCACCACGTGGCCGTCGTATTCCGTCACCATGATGTCCTGTCCGGATGCCTTATCTTTTACGGTAGCAAGCGGGGCGAACTTAGTGAGGTCATCGGCTCCGATAATTACACCGCAGGCGTGGATTCCCACCTGTCGGATGGTATCCTCGAGTTCGCCCGCATAGGTGAGCAGGCTCTTGAGTTCCTCGTCGCTGCCGTACATGATGTCCTTGAGTTCCTGCACGTACTTATAGCAGTTGGGCAGGTTCACCTTTGGTGATTTACCTTTCTCGTCCTTTACGTTGTCGGGGAAAGAGCGGTCCGGAATGTAGTCTTTGAGCTTGTTCACCTCCTGAAGGGGAACACGCTGCACGCGGCCGACATCGGCAATGGCCGATTTGGATGCCATCGTGCCGTATGTGATGATGTGGGCCACATGCGTGTGGCCGTACTTTTCCGATACCCAATCGAGCACACGTCCGCGGCCGGCATCGTCAAAGTCGACGTCGATATCGGGGAGAGAGATTCGGTCCGGGTTGAGGAATCGCTCAAACAGCAAATCGTAGGGCAGGGGATCCACATCGGTGATGCGCAGACAGTAAGCTACCACCGAACCGGCAGCCGAACCACGGCCCGGACCTACAGAAACGTCAAGCTCCTCGCGGGCAGCACGTATGTAATCCTGCACAATGAGGAAGTAGCCCGGGAAACCCATCGTTTTCATGATGTGAAGCTCGAAGGTTATTCGCTCTATCTGCTCCTCCGTTAGGGTCTCTCCATAGCGGTAATGTGCGCCCTCCCAAGCCAGTTTGCTCAGGTAGTCGGCCTCGAGTTTGATTCGGTAGAGCTTGTCGTAACCGCCCAGTTTCTTTATTTTCTTTTCAGCATCTTCCTGGCTCAGTACCACCTCGCCTTTTTCATTGCGGGTAAACTCGTTGAAGAGTTCCTCGTGGGTGATGCGCTCGCGGTACTCTTCCTCCGTTCCGAACTCTTTCGGAATCGGGAATTTGGGCATAATCGGGTCGGAATCGATGTCGAAAACCTCAATCTTGTCAGCAATCTCCATCGTGTTCTCCAACGCTTCCGGGACGTCCTTGAAGATGGCAGCCATCTCGTCGGGTGTTTTGAGCCATTCCTGCTTGGTATAGTGCATACGGTCGGTATCGTCGAGGAACTTGCCCGTCGAGAGGCAGATAAGCCGGTCGTGTGCCTCGCCGTGCTCTTCTTCCACGAAGTGGACGTCGTTAGTGCAGATAATCTTCACATTGTGCTTGCGCGCAAGGTCGATCAGGACGGGGTTCACCTGTTCCTGCCGGATATACACATTGCGGTCGGCATTCGGTTTATCCGTGTAATGGCGCTGTAGCTCAATGTAATAGTCGTCGCCGAAAACCGATTTGAACCATTCGATGGATTCTTCGGCTTTTTCCGTCTTGCCTGCCATGATGAGTTGCGGAAGCTCACCGCCCAAGCATGCACTTGAGCAGATGACGCCCTCGTGACACTCTTTCAGGATGTCTTTGTCAATACGCGGACGGTTGTAGTAACCGTCTATGAATGAGAGCGATACCATGCGGCAAAGATTGTAGTAGCCGGTCTTGTTCTTGGCCAGCAGAATGAGGTGCCAACCCGATGAGTCGACAATCTGATTTTTGCCTTCGCCATTCATCTCGCGGTAGTCTTTGTCTTTCGACAGACGGCTGCGTCGGGCGCAATATGCTTCCACGCCTACGATTGGCTTGAAGGGTACGTATGCTGCCGCTTTCTCCTTGAGTTTCGGCAGGTCTTCCTCCAGCAGAGGCAGTTCTTTCTGTGCCTTCTTGGCGTCGGCTATTTTCTCCTCGATATCCTTTTTGTCGTGGGCCGTGAGGGCTATGTCTTTCTCCACTTCCACCCCGTTTTCTATCACGGTCGTCAGCATATGGCCGGCTTTGAGAATAGCTTCCCACTTCGGCAGTTCGGCTATCTTTCCCTGAGCCTTTCGGATGCTTTCTTCGCAATCTTTTACCTTGCCTTTAGGTTTCCCGTTGATTTTCTTCGAAGTGTCGAGTAACTCCTTGATACCGTACATGTTACCATGGTCTGTCAGGGCCATGGCATTCATACCCGTACGCTGACATTTGGCTATCAGGTCGGGCACTTTCGACATGCCGTCCAGCACGGAGTAGTGCGAGTGGACGTGAAGATGTGTGAATCGTGTCATTGTCTTTTTTTGTTAAAGTTTATGTTTAATGATTGTTTGTTTTCAAATCGGCCACCAGATGAATACGGCTGCATCCCACAGCGCGTGAGAAAGCAGAATAGCGGGGAAGCGGTTTGGCCAAAGCCAATAAAGCAATCCCCATGCGCCACCGCATACGAGTGCTGCCATAATCAGCATGAAGTTGAGCGAGAATAAGTGCACCAACGTATATGCTGCTACGCCCAATACCAGAGCCCAGAAACGGGCATCAAGTTTGATCGGACCAATCTGCCAGTTAGGCCAATTTGTAAGATGCTCGGCCAAGCGTTTTTGCAGGAATCCACGCCAGAAGATCTCCTCCGACGGTCCGATTACAAAAAGCAGAAGTAAACTGAGCACCAGCGGATTGAAGCCCTCTTTCATGCCATATATGGAATTCACCTGCGGACGTGCAAAGCTGGGAAATATCAGCTGCGACAGTTTGTCTCCCACCCAGAATATACCCCACAATGCAATGGCGATTACGATACCGAGCAGGATATTCTCCACCCAATAGCGGAGTGCTTTGCCGGCGGGCACTTCGATGTGTTTCCACCATGGCCCATCCAATGCGAAAGCAAGGCCGGTCAGTATGATGGCTGAGCAAGTCATGCAGAGCCAGAAGTTCAAGTGGGGAGCAGTCCAGGGGGAGAACATGATCGTCCACAAGCAGAAAGGAAGGAGAATTATGAGTAGTAATCTTTTCATTTTCTGTCGTTTATCGTTTAGTTGCCGTGTAGTGAGTAGATATGCCGAAGGTCTGCAATCGGTATTTAGGATCGGCAAAACCGGCCTCGCGCAAATGCTGAAGCATCTCTTCGCCCCAGATAAAATGCTTAACCGATTGATAGAAATAGCGGAATGCTGACCGGTCGTGGGTTATCAGGCTGCCGATGCGGGTCATCACCTGATTGAAATAGAGGTCGTAGAAGAAACGGATGAACCGGTTGCGGGGCAGCGAAAACTCCAAGATAATGAGTTGTCCGCCCGGACGGAGCACGCGTTGCATCTCTCTCAATCCTTGATCAGGGTCTGAAAAATTCCGAATGCCGTATGCACAGGTGACCGCGTCGAATGAGGCATCGGGATAGGGCAGCTCCAAAGCGCTGGCCATCTCAAAAGTCACCCGCTCGGAATAGCCTTCCTTTGCGGCCTTCTCTCTTCCGATTTGCATCATACCCTCGCTTAAGTCGATGCCCACAACTTTCTGTGCCTTAGTGCGTTTAAGCATCTCCAGCGCCAAATCACCGGTTCCTACAGCCACATCCAGCACATGCTCTGCGGGCTGCATCATCCTTACCGCCTTCCATCGCCAGATTTTGTCTATTCCCAGCGATGTAAGGTGGTTGAAGCGGTCGTAACCTTTTGCGATACGGTTGAAATCAAGCCTCGATTCTTGGTTGGTCATATCAGATGAGGCTTATGAGTTTTGATGCTACGAGTGTAAGCGTGAGCAGAATACCGTTCATCAGCTGAAGCTTGGCTGTCATCTCGTCGAGGAAATCCATAGCATGCGGATCCTTCTCGAAAAGAACGGCTTGCTTGCAGTTGTTGCGTAGCACCAGAATAAGAGCTACCACAGCAAGTGCCAACCACGGCATACGTCCTGCTGCCACCAGCATCAGTACCCATATAACAGGGAACACGATCTCTACGATGTAGAGAGCAATGCTGTGCTCACGGCCGATGAGCATGGCAAATGTTTTGATACCTGCACGTTTGTCGGTAAACGTATCGCGGGTGTTGTTCGTATGCAGTACGGCCACGGTGATAGTCACGAAGGCGGGCACTACCCACAGCACATCGGCAAACAATGCAGCATCCAGCAGTCCGCCCGTTGCGGCATATGCCGTTCCTAAAGCAGGGATGATGCCGTATTCCAGGAAAATGTCAAAATCGCCCAATGCGTGCGATTTCATCCATGGATAGAGGAGGGTAAGCAAGGCTCCGAGGCCACCGAAAAGCAGAAGCCACCAGCCTGTTACCAGCATGATTCCCAGGCCGTTGATAATACCGAGCACCAGCATCACAATGCCAAAAACAAGCACTTGCTTCGGGGTAAGAATACCGTCGGTAAGCGTTTTGCTGCCGAACGTATCTTCTGCGTCGATTCCTTTTTTGAAGTCGTACCAGTCGCTGATCAGATTGCCGGCTGCATGGAAAAGTATGATGCCGAAAACAGCCCACAGGATGATGAGCCAGCTCACATCCCATCCGCGCCAATAGAGATAAGCGCCCGAAATCAGCACGGACATGCTAGATACCGGAAATGACCACGGACGGGTTGCTATAAACCATTTTTTCATATGTATGATCTTTTTCGGGAAAAATTATTGAAAGATCTTTTATTTGATGCCGAGTTTCTTCTTCAGTTCCTTCGGAAGTGCATCTTTGTGTACGGTAATGTCGTTGGTCTTGTAAGCCATGAACGAGCGGCTGATGTACCAGATGCCTTTGTATTCCGACTTCTGGGTACCCCACGAGTTCTTGATCATGTAATACTCCTTGCCGTTCTGGTCTTTGGCCAAACCGAAAATCTGCATACCGTGGTCGTCGGTCGTTTCCCAGTTGTCATAAGCTTTCTGGCGCATTTCCTGCGTGATCTCCAGCTCCGGAAGCGGTTTCTTGGTCAACTCGTTGCGCTTGTCCGTT
>JAGHUE010000024.1 GCA_018064985.1 Candidatus Colicola faecequi
TGTACGTTACGTATGCATAGGTCAGCGACGGAGCGAAGCCGTTCCAAAAGCACAGAATGGCAAAGCCCGACAGAGGTATACCCACCAGCAACAGATACGAGCGATATTTGCCCATACGGGGATTGCTCTTATCGATGATGGTGCCTACGATAGGATCCCAGATCACATTGAGAATATTGCCGACTGTGAACATTACCGATACGGCAATAGGATCCAGACCATAAATATCCGTATAGAAAAATAGCAGATACATACAAGTGGTCTGGAAAATAAGGTTCTGAGCCAAATCGCCCGAACCGAAGCCGATTCGCTGCAGCCAGGAGAGCTTGTAGTTTCCGTTGTCTGTTTGCATGATGATATGGATTAATGGTTAATGAAGTTGTCTGTTGCAGTCCGAGATGAGCGATATCGTAGTCTCATCCTGGGAGAAGACGGAGTTGAGCCCCTGATCCTCCTGTGCCGGATCGCCCGTATACGGATCGCCGGGCAGCCACTGCTGATGCTGCGGAAGGGCATTGCCGCCCCAGCCCCAGAAGTTGCAGCCGCGGAGCCAACCGCCTTCGGTGTGCGACTCGACGATGGCATTGAAGACCGAAGCGTAATAGAGGTCGCGGTTCGTAACCGGCGTCTGCATCCGGCAAGTGCCATCGGCCCAGGTGGCGATATCACGCGGAAAACCGAACTCCTCGATGACGAGGGGCTTCTGGAGGTCCTCGCAAATCTCCAAGTGGCGGCGGATATAGTCGTTGGAGTTTTCGATTGCCTGGTCGATGGTGCCCGCCATGTCTTCCGGATCCATCCAGCGCCAGTTGAACGGCCAGATATGGCAAGTAACGTAGTCGATCTCGGGGAAAGAATGGATAAGGCGACAGAGCGCAGAGTCGCCCTCGCAGCCCCAGATGCCTTCCGAACCGGTAGAAACCATATGGTTGGGGTCGAGTTTCTTAATGAGCTTGGCCGACTCGTGAATCCACTCGGCAAACGGCTCGGCCACATCCATCGAGAAAGCGCGTGGCTCGTTGCCTATCTGCCAGGAGAAAATAGCAGGATCTTCCCTGTAAGGCTTTCCGGTATAGCGGTTCGTACGGCCCACGATGAAGCGCACATGATTGTAGAAAAGTTCCTGTGCTTCGCGGCAGCGCGACCATTCGGCGCAGCTCGACATATACTTCGAGTATCCCACTTCCTGCGGAGTAGGCCAATGCATGTTCTTGGCCCAACCCAGATACTGCGAATAGCCGCCCGACCACTCCCACGAGTTGTTGAGGAAGAGGACGGCATACATCTGACGCTTACCCAGCTCGGCGAGCAGATAGTCGAGGCCGTCGAGGATCGTATCGTTATAAACACCCGGCTCCGGCTGAAGCACAGGCTCCACCTTGGCCTCCACACCCGGGAGGCCGTCGGCCCCTACGAGCACACGGAGATTGTTGATGCCTACGGCCTGCATCGCATCGAGTTCGCATGAAAGTCGCTCGCGATCACCCCCCACGCCGGTTGAGGCAAGGATGGCGCCATACCAGAAATTGGTGCCGACGTAATACGTGCTATCGGTAAAGCGGGCATATTCAACGGGCTCCTTGCGTGAGCAGGAGGCGAAAAGCAGAAGCGCAATAGCAATGTAGAGGAGTTTTTTCATACGGGAAGCGGCAGATTATTATTTCTTTTCCGGACCATCAGTGCGGAAAGGCACGATGGGAAGGTTGCGCATATTGGCCATGTTGCCCAAGAGGAAATTGCGGAAGCAATAGCGGGCAGCTTTCGGATTGGCCACTTCGTCGGAGTAAACGGCAATAGCATTGGCGTTGTCATCCACCCCGCGGATGCTGCCTTTGTGAGCATTGCCATCCTGATCGATCACCTCGAAGCCCTCGGCCTCGGCCCAACGGTTGAAACCGTCTTCTGCATTGGTAAACCAGCAGCGGACCTCATTGCCCACGATCTCGTAGCCGGAAAGCTGCGGAGCGTCAGACTTGATCGACCAGAAATTGTAGTCGTGATGGAGAGCAAGGTAAGCGAGGCGCTTGCCGATATCCTGCTTGTTGGCAGGGTGGATATTGTCCACTTCGTAGGTGCTGACGAGGTCGTTGGTGCCAACACCGGCGCAACGCGGAACCATGTTCGTCGTAGCCCATTGTGCTTCACGCAGTTCGGCTGCCCACTCGCCATTGACGTCGCCGTGGCGGAAAGGAGCAATCTCCACGAAATAGAACGGGAGTTCCTGATTGCCGAAAAGCTCGCGCCAATGGTTGACCATCGTAGCCTGGCGGCGGGCATATTCCATGCCCTGGCCGATATTGGAGCAGCCCTGATACCAGAGGAAGCCCTTTACGGTGTAGTTGCGGATCGGATAAAGCATGCCGTTGTACATGATCAGCGGACGCATCCATTCGGTCTCTACAGCCATGATACCCTTCTCGGAGATGTCCAGATCGGAGTAGCCGGAGAGGATCTCTTCGGGCATCCAGGCCTCGATGCGGGTGCCGCCCCACGAGCAGTTGATGATGCCCACCGGCACCTGCAGCACTTTCTCCAGCATCTCTGCGAAGAAATAAGCAGTAGCGCCGAAGTTGGGAGCATTGAACGCATTGCACTCTTTCCACGAGCCATAGGCCTCTTCGGCCGGCTTGAACGACGTGCGGTGCTCTACCGTGCAATAGCGGATATGGCCGGCATGCGTTCCGGCTGTGGCAATCACTTCATTGGAGTGCTCAATAGGGCATTGCCAGAAGCCCTGAAGCGGCATTTCCATGTTGGACTGGCCGCCGCCGAGCCACACCTCACCTATCAGGATATCGCTGAGCTGCACCGGATCGGGCGCATAATACTGGCGCTTCTTAGGCGTTTCTACAAACGTGAGCGACTGCGGGATGTAGGAAGCCACCGGAGTCTCGATAGTAAGAACCCACTTACCGTCTTTACCTACCACCGTGGAAGCCTGTTTGCCCCACGAAGCATACACGTCGATATTGTTGCCGGCCTCGGCTGTGCCCCAGAGCTTGACGGTAGTCTGCTGCTGGAGAACCATATGGTCGGAAAGAATCTCCGGGAGATGGATGTTGGCGCTTGCAGTCAGGGCTGCGAAGAGGAGAAGCGCTGCGGAAAAGATTTTTTTCATAACGGTTATTTGAAGGGAAGGAATATCATTTCTTAATCGGATGCAGGTAAGCGAGAAGGCCCATGAAGAAGGCGATGGCTGCCGGGAAGAGCGAGAACATCGACCAAACCATTGTCTTGACAGACTCTTCTTTGCCTTCGAGGATAGTTACCACAACGTTGGAAACCTCCTTGCCTGTTTCGGGATCGATGGAGATGATATCATTGGAAACGAGGCCGGCTGCGCCGAGAAGAAGAGCGATGAGAGCGCCGGAAACAGCGCCACCGAGCTTCTGCGCCATCGTACCGGAAGAGAAGATCAGACCGGTGGAAGAAGTGCCGTTCTTTTCCGTAGCGTAGTCAGCCACGTCGGCATACATCGACCACATAAGCGGAGAGTAGATGCCGGCACCTACGGAAGTAAGGATGCTTACTGCAATCATCAGCCACAGATAGTCGGGCGACATAGGAATGAAGAAATAGAGGACAGACGTCAGGAAGCAGATTACGGCAGCCCAGAAGAAAGCCATACGCTTGGAGCCTACCCACTTGGTGAAAGCGGGCGAGAGACCACCGAAGATCATGCAGGTAACCTCACCGATAGCCATGAACACCGTGAAATTGACAATCAGTTTGCCGAAGGTGATATCGCCACCGAGGCAGTAGGTGAACATATAGCCGGCTACAGCATAGCGGAAACCGTTGAAGAAATTGGTGCAGAGGGCAATCAGGGTCATATAAATCCAAGGACGGTTGCGGAAAAGATCAGCAAACTGCTTGAACTCGAATTTCTCAGCACGCACGGACTTTACACGCTCACGGGTAAGAAGACCGCAAGCGAGTGTCATCAGCGCAGCCAGCAGACCGAAGCCGGCACCTACTACCGCATACTTATGTTGGTCTGTTCCGCCAATCATATTGAACACATACGGCAGCGAAAGAAGGGTGATGAAGCCCATGGCATAAGCGCCTACCATACGGAACGACGAGAACTGGTTTTTCTCGTTGTCATCCTCGGTCATTACGCCAAGCAGCGAACCGTAAGGAACATTCACAGCCGTATAAACAGCCATCATCAGCAGATAGAATACATACGCCCAGATGCGCTTGCCTACCGGACCGAAGTCGGGAGTAAAGAGCAGGCAGGCGAAGATGAGGCCGAAAGGAATAGCGCCGAAAATAAGCCAGGGGCGATATGTTCCCCAGCGCGATTGCGTGCGATCAGCAATAGCGCCGACCATCGGGTCGGTCACCACGTCGAAGATACGGGCCACGAGAATAAGCACACCCGCGTCAGCAAACGAAAGGCCGAATACGTTGGTGAAAAACAACGGGAAAGCAGTAGACATGATCTTCCATGTGATACCACCGGAAGCGGCGTCGCCGAGGGCATAGCCGATTTTTTCTTTAAGAGATGCCATGATATGATTTACGATTAAATTTTGCGATATTTTTCAGGATAAAAATTCCCGATTTTCAAATTGTTCCACGATGAGACTTTCATGGGAAGTAGATGGGACTTTCTTGCCACTTCGGAAGGCCAAAAAAGCGAATTGTTCCACGCTCGAATTTACACGTCCCGCTCGATGATCTCGAGGCACATGCGGCTGTTGTGGTAAGGACATTTCCAGAAGCCCGCATGATCGTCGGTCTTGTTGATTTCGCGCTCCGGATTGCGGCTCCAATACCATTCGCCGAGCTCATGATCGATGAGGTTATCCTTGATGTATTGCCAGCAGCGGTCGGCCTTCTCAAGAGCGCCTTCATCGTAGAAATGCTGATAAATATTGAGGAAACCGACAACCGTCTCTGCCTGCACCCACCAATGGCGGTCGGCATCCACATGGCCGGTATCGAGATTGGCCTCGTGAGTCATCGAGCCGTCGGCATTAAGGCCCTTCTCGGAAGCCTCCGCCACGAGCCGGACAATCGGCTCCACCTCCGTGAGCACTTTCTTGTCGCCCAACACGAGAGCGGCTTCATGCATCAGCCAGGAGCATTCGATGTCATGACCGTAGCTCTCCAGCCAACCTGCACCGCGGGTCCAGTCCATCTCGAAGAAAAGGTCGAGGTGATGCGTCTCCGGGTTGAGGATACGGCTGCAGAAAATATCTATCAGTCCGCGGAGCGACTTCTCTACCCTTCCCTTTTGCTCTTCGGTAGCCAGTTCCGGTCGCTCTTGCATGAGGCGGTAAAGATTGGTATACGGCTCTATGATATGCAGATGGGTGTTCTGGCTCTTCGGATAATTGGCATCGAGGTCGGAGAGTCGCATGTCGGCAATGGGTTGCCAATCGCGAGTTTGAGCCTCTATATAGCCGCCGTTTTCGGCATCCAGGCTATGCGCCTCTATGCACCCATATAGCGCCTGCGCGTAAGAAAAAGCCTCCTTATCGCCCGTAGCACGGCTATACTCCGTCAGGCCATAGATAACGAAACCGATGGCATAAAACTGCTTCTTCGTATCAAGCGGATTACCTGCACAATCTAGGCTCCAATAAGCGCCTCCGAACTCATGGTCAATGAAATGCTGAAGGATATAATCCTTCGCACGCGTGGCTGCTTCGAGGTATTCGGCTTTGCCGAGCACCCGGTAAGCGGCCGAGAACGACCATAGTATGCGGGCATTGAGGATGCAGCCCTTCTCGGCATCGGGGCACAATTCGCCTTCGCCGGTCATACGGCCGTAGAAGCCGCCCCGCTCTTTGTCCTGCATCTTGTCGAGCCAGAAACGCAGAATGTTGTTTTCTACAACATCCCGCATCTCTGCTTTCATATTCTTCACAATAGCATTCATTATTTCTTCAAGAAAGCTAAATTCTTGTCGATAAGTTCGTTGCGAGTCTTCACGCTCAAACCCGTACGGAGGCCGTCGGCCGGCGTATGGAGGCAGTAGTCGCAAAGCTGAGCTACGGTAGAAGTAGCCACGTGCATGCGGGTGTCGGACGAAGCGTAGTAGATAAACACTTTGTCTTCCAACTGATGCATGGCGCCGCCGGTCGTGTTGTCGCCATCGCAAATCCAGCCGTTGGTGAAGAGCACGTTCATCACATCGCCTATATATTCGCCACCTTCGGGCACCATGAATGCGCCACCCGGTTGGGCAATCACCTTCGTAGGATCTTCCAGCGAGGTCATATACATGTAGAGCACATAACGCAAACCGCTTGCGCAGCCGCGAACGCCATGCGCGAGGTGGAGCCAACCGAGCGGAGTCTTAATCGGATGCGGGCCCTCGCCATTCTTCACCTCCATGATAGTATGGTAATGACGGGCATTGATGATCTTCTCCTCAACCACAACGGCATTCGTGATATCGTCGATAAGCGCCCATCCAATACCGCCGCCGCTGCCGGCATCGATAAAGCCGTCCTGCGGACGGGTATAAAGCGCGTATTTGCC
>JAGHUE010000026.1 GCA_018064985.1 Candidatus Colicola faecequi
ATTATAGGCATCGCAAGCCTTCTTCACGCTGCCATGGAGCAGCAGCAGACGCTTTGCGTCTTCATACTCAAGACCGAGTTCTTCCACAATCATGCGGGTGCCGCGGTCTACGAGCTTGGCATTCGAGAGTTGCATATTCACCATCTTGTTGCCTTTCACACGGCCGAGCTTAATCATAGTGATGGTGGTAATCATATTGCAAATGAGCTTCTGAGCCGTTCCGGATTTCAGTCGGGTACTGCCGGTAACGAACTCCGGACCCACGATTGCCTCAATAGGAATCTCTGCCTCGGCTGCCACCGGAGAATCGGGGTTCATGGTGATAGAAGCGGTCAGGATGCCGTTAGCACGGGCATTGCGGAGAGCACCGATCACGTAAGGAGTCGTACCGGAAGACGCTATACCGATTACGGTATCGAGTTTTCCCACATTATGCTCCTGCAGCTCTTTCCAGCCCTTATCGATATCGTCCTCTGCATTCTCTACCGGATTACGGAGCGCAAAATCACCTCCGGCAATCAGACCGACTACCAATGTAGGAGGCATACCGAATGTAGGAGGTATTTCCGATGCATCAAGCACACCCAGACGGCCGCTGGTGCCGGCACCCATGTAGAAAATACGGCCACCCTGCTCCATTCGCGGAACAATCTGCTCTACCAAAGCGGTAATCTGCGGAATGGCAGCCTTTACAGCCAATGCCACCTTTTGATCTTCTTCATTCATTTCCGTCATCAGCTCGAGAACCGACTTCTTGTCAAGGTTGTCGTGGAGCGACGACTGTTCTGTTATTTTCGTAAACATAGCTATGCTTTCTGTGTGATTTTCAATGGATTAACAAAGAATTACGCTTCAGTGGGAGTCACATCATCTTTATGATACTCCTTCATACCGTCCATCGGAGACTGATAAATCTGACCGCACTCGAAACCGTTATCGGCGAGCACTTTCTTGAGCACGTCCTGATAATAATAAGCGATCGAGCCTACAAAACCAACCGGAGTCTTCGGATATTGCGGGAGAATACGCTTTACAAAATAATCAAAATGATCATAAACGAGTTTGTAGATCATCGGATTCTCGATATTGTCCGCACAGAACTTCGAAAGAGAAGCCAAGAAACGATTGGGGAACGGCTGACGGTAAACCTTCTCGATGATGTCAGCCTGAGTAAGCTGGTATTCACTGAGGAATTTCTCCTTCAGTTCATCTGAGAGCTGGTTCTTCAGCAAATCGGAAACGAGACGCTTACCGAGAACGGCACCCGAGCCTTCATCACCAAGAATATAACCTAATGCCGGCACGTTCTTTACGATCTTCTCACCATCGAAGTAGCAACTGTTGCCGCCAGTACCGAGAATACAAGCCACACCCGCATGCTTGCCGCAAGCTGCCAGAGCAGCACCGAGCATGTCGCTCTCCACTACTACCTCTGCATGCTTGAAACAAGCCGTAAGCGCACGGGCCACAGCCGGCTTCTTCTCCGGAGTACAACCGGCACCGTAGAAAAACACTTTCGTAATCGTTCCCGCCCAGAGCAGACGAGCCATCTGCGGGAGCAATTGAATCTGGATCGTATTACGGATTGCATCGGAGGTTTGCTGGAAAGGGTTGATACCATCGGTAAAAAACTCCGAAGTCTGACCACTGGCCGCCATCAGACACCAATGTGTCTTGGTGGAACCGCTATCTGCTAAGAGAATCATGATATGAATTGGTTTAATTGATTAATTTTCCGGATTACGTGGTTGCAAAGTTAGTGCATATTTTCGAAATAAGCAAATTTTACGAACAAAAAATACAAAAAAAGTGCTTTCTGAACAAAAAATTCACTTTTTTTTCGCAAACGTTTGCATAATTAAAAAATATTATGTAATTTTGCAACGGTTTTGATGATGACAACCTCGTGTTGCCGCCTGATACACCTTATTTATATATACGCATACTATCCCAACAAACCTTTCTGAAGATTATGGCAAAGTTAATCAATTGCTTCATTCCTTTCCAAACTGAGGAACAAGTACAACAAACGGTTGCAAACCTCAAAAATCAGGAGCTCGTAAATGAGATTCATTTCGTAGAAGGCGACCTTAGAAGCACCAAGAACATGAAGTTCATCGCTGCTCATGCCACTACTCCTTACACCCTCATTTACACCAAGTACACCACCCTCTCGTTCGTGCTTTTCGGTCTCGAGCGTATGGTCAGCCTCATCGAAGATTCCGCTTCCGACATGATTTATGCCGACCATTTCAACAAAGTTGGCGAAACCGTTACTCAGGCACCAGTTATCGACTATCAGCTCGGTGCACTCCGCGATGATTTCGATTTCGGTTCCGTACTCCTTTATCGCACCAGTGCGCTCAAGGATGCTGTCAGCCGCATGGACGTTGATTACGAATTTGCCGGTCTTTACGACCTCCGTCTCAAAGTGAGCCAGAAGGGCAACCTCGAGCATATCAACGAATACCTCTACTACGATGTAGAGCTCGACAACCGCAAGTCGGGCGAGAAACTCTTCGACTACGTTGATCCGAGAAATCGTGGCGTTCAGATTGAGATGGAAAAAGCTGTTACTCAGCACCTTAAAGACATCAACGGTTATCTCGAACCCAAATTTGCAGACGTCGACATGACTCCGGAAGGCTTCGAATTCGAGGCTTCGGTAGTGATTCCCTGCAAGAACCGCGTTCGTACCATCGGTGATGCTATCCAATCAGCTCTTAACCAGAAAGTAGACCCCAAGTACAAATATAACGTAATTGTTGTCGACGACAACTCTACCGACGGCTCCGTTGACGTTATCAAGAAATTTGTGGGTAATGAAAAACTCGTTTTCATCCAGCAGGACAAGACCTGGCATGCAATCGGCGGCAACTGGAACGTAGCGCTCCACCACCCTATGTGCGGTAAGTTCGCTATCCAGCTCGATTCCGATGACACCTACGCTGACGAAAATACCGTTCAGAAGTTCATCGATGCATTCCATGAGCAGAATTGCGCTATGGTTGTCGGCACATACCGCATGACCAACTTCAATGGCGAAACCATTCCTCCGGGAATCATCGACCACAAGGAGTGGACCCCGGAAAATGGCCGCAACAATGCACTTCGCATCAACGGTCTCGGCGCTCCGCGCGCATTCTACGTGCCTATGCTCCGCAGAATCAACTTCCCGACTACCAAATACGGTGAGGATTATGCAGTAGGTCTGCGCGTCAGCCGCGAATTCCAGATCGGACGTATCTACGACGTAGTTTACAACTGCCGTCGCTGGGACGACAACTCCGACGCAAACTGCGATCTCGTTGCGATGAACAACAACAACTTCTACAAGGATCATATCCGCACCTGGGAGCTCAAAGCTCGCATCCAGATGAACAGCAAGAAGTAAAATTGAATAAAAATTGATTGAAGCGTTCTCTTTGAACGCAAAAAAGGCGGGCAACAAAGTAAGAGCAAGGTTTTTGGAAGGTTACCAGGCTCTGAACTATCGGGAAATAGGCTTTGTTGCTCGCTCTTTTTGTATCCGTTCGGTTCCTGCCTTATGATTGGCGCAATTTTTGTAAGGAAAAAAGCATGCAACTTGCCGAAAAAATAGAACAGATGTTCGCGCTCGAGCTTTCGCTCGGAGGTAGGGCTGCCAAGCAGTACGCCTTTCTCGACAGTGTGAAGAGGAAAGAGCTTCCTATCGACGGGCTCGACAGCTATCTGCTCTTCAATCCCGGGCGTGTACGCTCCGTGATGGCCGACGTTTCCCCCGAGACGCTCGCCCACCGCAAGTGCTTCCTCTGCCCCGATGGTGTAGAAGACAAGCAGCAGTCGCTTCCTTGGGGAGACTACGTAATTCGAATCAATCCCTTCCCCATTTTCCGCCGTCATCTCACCATTTCATCGGCAAAACACGAGCCGCAACTCATCGGTGGGCATTATGAAAACATGCTCCGCTTGGCTGCCGAGCTGCCCGAATACGCCATCTTTTACAATGGTCCGCGCTGTGGTGCGTCGGCCCCCGATCACATGCATTTTCAGGCCGTTCCTATCGATGCACTTCCATTGCAACGCTGGAGCGACTTACATGCGACTTCCATGCGACTTTTAGTGGACGTAGAGTGGACTTCGAGTGGACTCTCGCACAACGCGGAAAACACGGCAACACTACCGCAAAACGACAACTGTCAGCCGCAGAATCCGACAAAAAATTGTGCAATTGTGCAATTCTGCAATTCTGAAATCCGGAAAATTGACGTTTTCTGCCCTTCCGCCTATCTCATCACAGGCAAAAACATCGATGAAATGGAGGCAATACGCAAACGGCTCATCAACGCAATCGGTCACGATATCAACGTCATCAGTTGGGTGAAAGACGGTTTCTACAAGTCCATCATCATTTTCCGAAGCAAATCGCGCCCCGACTGCTTCTTCGCAGAATCCGACGAGGAGCGCATTCTCATATCTCCTGCCACGGTTGAAATGGCCGGAGTGGCCATCGTAGCATCTGAAGATTCGTTCAACAAACTCGACGCACGGAAGCTCAGGAATATCATCCGCGAAGTAAGCCTTCCTGGCGGCAACATATAACGACATTTTTTATTTCATCATACCATGAAGCAGCAATATCCTCTTTCCGTAGGCATCATGTCCGATCCTAAAATCCGCTTCTGCCTCAACGGAACCTTCGTTTTCAACGGAAAAATGTACACCGGAGAACAGCAAGCCGAAGTACATCTCGGCCACGTCAAGTTCGATGGCGAGCTATATCCGGAAGTAATCTTCCATGCCCAAGATTCCACTGCCAGTTTCACACTCCACGATGTCACAATCGGAGTAGGATTCCATTGGGAGCGCAAAGAAGAACAGGTCTTCAACGGTGACTTGAAGCTTATTGTAGAACACACCACCATTGCCGGTCTTCCTTGCAACCACGAAAACCTCACAGCCATCAACCTCATCGGTATTGAGGACTACCTCACCTCCGTCATCTCTTCCGAGATGTCTGCCACTTCTCATATGGAGCTTCTCAAAGCGCATGCTGTAACATCACGCAGCTGGGTCATCTGTCCGCTTATGCGTCAGGAGAAAAACCATGAGACCGTGAAAGGCATACGGAACGACAAAAAACGTATCATCTGGTACGAGCGTGATGCACATACCAACTTCGACGTATGTGCAGACGACCACTGCCAGCGCTATCAGGGTATCACCCGTGTGAGTGCTGCAGCAGAGAGCGTCCGCAAAGCCATTGAAGCCACTTGGGGCGAAGTTATTCGCGATGAAAAGGGCGAAATCTGCGATGCACGCTTCTACAAATGCTGTGGCGGAAAGACCGAGCTTTTCGAAAATGCATGGGCAGATACGCACTACTCCTATCTTGAGTGTGTAGAAGACAGCGCCACTCCGGGAGGCAAATCGTTCTGCGATACGCAAGACAAACGCATTCTCAGCCAGGTGCTCAACGGATATGATCAGGAAACGGCCGATTTCTACCGTTGGACCGTACGCTACACAGCCGACGAACTCAGCCGGATAGCTCGCGAAAGAAGCGGTATCGACTTTGGGCAGTTGGAAGATCTCCGTCCGGTTCGCCGTGGACCGAGCGACCGGATCATTGAACTTGAAGTGGTAGGATCCAACAAGACGATGATCGTCGGCAAAGAACTCGAAATCCGGCGTATTCTCAGCAAGAGCCACCTCTACAGCTCGGCATTCGACGTAACCGTAGAACGCGATCCGGAAGGCCACGCAACCGCTTTTGTTCTCGACGGCCATGGTTGGGGTCATGGTGTCGGGCTCTGCCAGATAGGCGCTGCAGTAATGGCAGAAGAAGGATATCCTTACGAGCAGATCCTCACTCATTATTTCCCGAACAGCAAACTTAGCAAACTCTGATTGCCACAACATCAACCTTCCAATATGCTCCCGTCATCCAGACTGCAAGAACCCTACAAAAGCGCTGTACGCTTCACCGTAGTAGGATCTACCGGTACACTGATTCAGTATGCCTGGTATTGGATTTTCCTGCTGATTTTTGAGCATTGGCTTCCCGCTCATGAACTGACCACCTTGGCCTTCACCATCGGTTTTGTTCTGGAAATGATCAGCAACTACTGTCTCACCGCCTGGTATACATTTGAAAGCAAGCCAAGCATCAAGAATCTCGGAGGGTTCCTCACCGGCAGAGCCGTCAATTATCTCATTCAAATTTCGCTTCTTCATTTTCTTCTTTGGGCCCATTTCAACGAAGAATTCTCCGGATTTGCAGCTATACTTATTGCGGGCATTATCAACTATTTCGTAGTTAAAATCTTCTTCCGTAAGGAGCAGAACACAACCAATCAGAACAGCGAAGAATGAAATCGGCAGCAGAAATATGCCATCTTGTCGGAAGAACACTTCTGGCAGTTGAATCGTGGTTGCTCCGATGGATTTTCCATCCGCTTTATCATCTTGTCTGGCCGCGCCAATGTCCAATGTGCAACCGAGTATTGCGAATGGACGAGGAGCATATCTGCAATCATTGCATCACCCGTTTGCCTAAAACGGAAGAAGGATGCCATCGTGACAACAGGCTCGAATGTCTTTTTTCTGCCGACGACAAATTCAATCGTGGTGCTGCATTCTGTTTCTATCCGAAAGAACATCCGTTCCGCCATGCGATTCAAGCGATGAAATTTGACAGTCAACCGGAATTGGGAGAGTTTCTCGGACGGATGGCAGCAGAAGAATGGAAAGACAGCGGATTCTTCGATGGAATCGACTGCTTGATGCCCCTTCCTCTGCATTGGAAGCGCTATATACGTCGCGGATACAACCAAGCGGAATGGATAGCTCGAGGCATCAGCGAAGTTACCGGGATACCCATTGATACAACTCACATGAAGCGCATCGAGAACAACAGCCAGCAAAGTCAGAAGAGTTTGGAAGAACGAAGACAGCTCGGACAGATTTTCGCAATAAACAAACCTGAAGAACTTCGCGGAAAACACGTGCTGCTGATTGACGATGTCGTCACGAGCGGAAGCACCATGCAGCGCGCAATGGCCGTGCTTCACCCTATCTACAAATGCCACTACAGCATTTTCTCACTTGCAATAG
>JAGHUE010000176.1 GCA_018064985.1 Candidatus Colicola faecequi
CCGCTATCCTATTCAGACTGAGGTGATTACGCCTACCGACGAAGATATTCTTCAGGAAGCCATCCGCCTCGAGCTCAGCCGCAACGGACAGGTGTTCTTCATTCACAATCGCGTCAGCACCCTCGACATGGTGGCTCATCAACTGGAGCGTCTCTGTCCCGAAGCCCGCATCGTCACGGCCAACGGACAGATGCCCCCCGAACAGGTGGAGAAAATCCTTACGGATTTCATCAACTACGACTACGATATCCTCGTGGCCACCAGCATCATCGAAAACGGTGTGGACATCCCCAACGCCAACACCATCATCATCAGCGGCGCGCAGCATTTCGGACTCTCCGATCTCCATCAGATGCGCGGTCGCGTCGGTCGCTCCAACAAGAAGGCGTATTGCTATCTCATTGCCCCGTCATCCGAACTGCTCACCAACGAAGCTCGCCGCCGCTTGAACGCCCTCGAGACGTTAGCCGACCTCGGCAGCGGTTTCCATCTTGCTATGCAAGACCTCGACATCCGCGGCGCCGGCAACATGCTCGGAGCCGAGCAGTCGGGCTTCATTGCCGACCTCGGATACGAGACCTACCAGAAGATCCTCAACGAAGCCGTCATGGAGCTCAAAGAAGACGAGTTTCAGGAGCTCTTCACCGATGCCGTCAATGGCGACCAGTCGGCTTCCCACCACTACGTGCAGGACTCGCAGCTCGAGAGCGATCTCGAAATCGGTTTCCCTTCCACATATGTGGAAAATATCTCCGAGCGCATCTCCCTCTACCGCGAATTGGACGGTATACAGAACGAAGAAGCCCTTCTCGCATTCAAGAAGCGAATGATCGACCGTTTCGGCACCATGCCCGAAGCCGGCGAAGAGCTCCTGCAGGTGGTTCGCCTCCGCTGGCTTTGCATGCGGCTCGGCATCGAGAAGATCGTGCTGAAGCAGGAGCGCCTGAGCATCTATTTCCCGAGCAACCTCCAGTCGCCCTACTACCAGAGCGAGACCTTCGGCAAAGTGATAAGCTGGCTGATGAGCCGCTGGCAACGCTGTCGCGTTCGCGATATCGATGGCCGCAGAAGTGCCGTGATAGAAAACGTCAAGACGGTCAACGGAGCCTTCACTCTCCTTTCGAAAATTGAAAAAGGCGAATAAATGCAACCCGTTTCCCGCTCCGGAAAACTGCCGCAGGAGCGCAACCGAAAAATATACGATTTTTAAGATTTTGCCCTTCGGACGTACTGTGGACTTCGTGTGGACTCAGAGTGGAAGTGGAGTGGACTTTTTCCCTCCTGCGGAAGCGCAAAAAAATATACGATTTTTAAGATTTACCCATATGTCAATCAAAGAAAAAATACGCCAGTTAGCTCTTCAGGAGCGCGCCAAGCGCCTCGTTTCGCAGTTTGCCGCACCATCGGCCCTGCTGCTGTGTTTCAATATATGGATATTGCTATTGATCAACGATATACAACCGAGCGAAGAGAGCACGATGCTCGGTATTGCGGTCTTCTTCGTATTATCCAGTATTTGGACAACCGGTATGCAGCTATCGCCTTTGCGCATCAATCTGCAGAAAACGCCCGATGAGCTGGTCAAACCGCTCCTGGTTCAGATTCTCGGTGTCCTTGCCATCGCCGGAGAATCCATTTACCTGGCCCTCTTCGCCACCGGGATGCAGCCTGCCTCCACAATGGCGCACGTTGCCGTCATCTTCACGGCAATCATGGCCCTCTTCCTCTACCTCTTCAGGCACCACGGGGATGACCGCCAACTCATCCGCTGGACAGCCGACCTGATGCTCGCACAACTACTGGCCGGTTTCTGCGCATGGTTCGTAACCGGCGCAATGGAAACCCTCCTTTTCGGCATTCAGGAGCTCTTCGGGATAAACGTTAATGAGCGACTGTTCGGTAGCGTAGCCGCCACCTGCCTCATCCTCATAGCCGGAGGCGTCACCCTGCTCTTCATGCCGGAACCCGACAGTGAATCCACTCACAGTCCGCTCAGCATCCGGCTTTGCGACAAGCTCGGGCGCTTCATGCTTCTGCCCGTTTCGGCTGTATACCTCGTTGTTCTCTACGTCTACATCCTCAAGATTGTAGTCGCATGGCAACTTCCGAACGGCATGGTCACCTGGCTCACAACCGCGCTCATGGCACTCGTTCTGGGTACTGTCACACTTCTATATCGCACCCTTTTCATCGAAGAAAACGTGCGCTGGAAGACTATTCTGCAATGGTGTCTGCCACTTTCTGTCATTCCTGTACTGATACTGATGACAACCGGTATCGCTCGCCGCGTGAGCGACTACGGATGGACGCCCATGCGAGGTTATGTAGTGGTTGTTCTCCTTTGGTTCTTCGCTTCAGTGGCCATCCTGCTCTGGGGCGCTTATCAGCATAAGAAAGGCCGTCAGCCGCACATCATCCGCTGGCTCATCGCCTCCTTTGCTCTGCTGCTCACCTTCTCTTCCGCCATCCCGGAGCTCAACGTCATCAGCGTCTGCACTAAACTCCAACGATCCGAAGAACCGACTGAACCGAAAACGTGGGCAGAAACGCATCAGACAACTTTCAATTTCTACCGCAGCGATAATCAGCCCATAGCCATTCCCGAAGGTTACCATACTTTCTCGCCCATCAGCGAGTACGACCACAAAGCAGCTGAGCCTCAGCGAGATAAGCAGGGGCGTCTCACGCTTGAGTTCAAAGAGCAAACCGGCAAGCGGATTACCGTTTATTTCGACGATGCGCACAACTGGACCGACTACGTAGACCTCCCCACTTCCGATGACAAGCTCATCCGCGCATACAACTTTACGGTCGTTGATAACGAGGGCAAGCTCTACATCAACTCTCTCAACGGCTATCTCTTCAGCAAATAAGCCATTGCAGCTTCCGGACTTTTCTTTCCGACTTTTTGACTTTCGACTATATATGAATTTCATAGGAATCATACCCGCCCGCTACGCGTCATCGCGTTTTCCGGGCAAACCGCTCGCCCTCATCGGAGGAAAACCGATGATCCAGCGAGTATACGAACAAGCTAAAAAAGCGCTCGATTACGTGGTAGTAGCTACCGACGACGAGCGCATCTTCCAGTGCGTCACCTCTTTTGGAGGTTTGGCCGTAATGACTTCGCCCGACCATCCTTGCGGCACCAACCGCTGTCAGGAAGCCTACGAGCGCTGCTACCTTATGGTCAACGCCCTGCTCGACCGGGGCGAACTGCCTGCCGATCTCCCGCAAGTCCGTTGGGACAAGCGAACGGACGTAGTGATCAACATCCAGGGCGACGAACCTTTCATCCGCCCCGAGCAGATAGAAGCCGTAAAACGCTGTTTTTCCGATGAAAAGGGCCAGATTGCCACGCTCGTAAAGCCCTTCGCACCGTCCGACGGACTCTCTGCGCTCCTCAATCCCAATTCGCCCAAAGTGGTGATAGCCCCCTCCAACGGTTCCGCGCACGATTACAATGATTCGGTACACAGCTCCCACTGTCATGAAGGAGGGCAAGGG
>JAGHUE010000037.1 GCA_018064985.1 Candidatus Colicola faecequi
ATCTTCGTTCGTACGGTTGACATCTTCGTAGCAATCGTCCATAATTTTCCAAAACTCCGGCAGGTTGAGGAGTTCCATGTCTTTCAGGCGAAGGTCGCCCGACTCTATATATGATTTGTTTTTCGGTGCTGAATTGTCGCGTGCCATAGTCTTTTGTCTTTTATCTTTGTTCCTTATTTCATAATTTGTTCAAAAAGCCAGTCTGCGCGTTTTTCTCTGTGCTCGGGATACTGCCAATGCCCGCAGTCGAGCGGGGTGAAAAGTTCCTTCGGACAGGTCATCACGTTGTAGGCGCTGAAGGTGCTTGTAGGGCAGCAAACGTGATCATTGTAGCCGATCTGAAACCATACGGGACAGGTGACAAGGCGCGCGAAATTGACAACGTCGTAGTAGTCGAGCGTCTTGACCTTCTGCTCCTGGATTATCTCGATGGAAGCGGCTGTTTTATAGCCTTCCTGCTTCTGAATCTGCTTGTAATCGGGCTTTCCGCCGGTCCAGAGATGGGGCCAACCGCCTACGCGTCCCCGGTACTCGCCCGCGAGCTCGCACATGGCGGGGTAGGCAATGCCCGCACACTTGATGCGCGGATCGAGGCCCGCATTCACGATGCTCAGCGCACCGCCCTGACTGCCACCGAAGCAGCCGATGCGGTCTTTGTCGATGCAGGGCATTTCCATGAGCAGGTCTACGGTGCGAACCGTTCCTGCAAAGATTTTCTTGTAGTAATAGGTGCTTCGGTCATCCATCCCGAGTGTAGGATAACCAGCCAGAGCACCTTGACCGAGAGCGGTATACCATTCCTGACGCTCCATCGTCGGGATGCCGTGAACGCCCATCTCCAGCGTGATTACGCCTTTGGCGGGGAAATACGAGCCATCGCCAGGATGTGGTTTCACTCCGGCTCCCGGCCAGATGATCAGTACCGGATATTTCTTCGTAGCAGTGGTATCGGCCGGATTTACGCCTTTGGGCGTACACATAGCTCCATAGAGATATTGGCCCTTCTGCATATTCTGGAAGCGCACTTCCCAAACATCGTAAGTGCCGGTGCATAGTTCCGGGTGAAGAGTAAAGAGCGGTTCGAGAGGGGTTTTCCTTGCGCGGGCGATTTCCTCGTTCCAGAAAGTGCGGAAATCATCAGGCATCGGTACTGTCGGCCGGATATTCTCCGGTTCGAAGGCGATATTGATCCAGTTGGTGTAGGTCTTGCCGTCATACTCGGTTGTCACGGTCAGTTTTTTGAATCCCGGCACTTTCGATCCTTTGAGTTGGAGCGTAAGGCTTCCGTTTTTGCCGGTGACGAGATCTTTCTCGATCTCGGCCGGACGAATTTCCGGCCCCCAGCTGTAATGGATATTCTGGCCCGCCATACCCGCATAGTGGAGTTTGGGCGTTACTTGTATCGTAACCGATTCACCGGTTTTGTAAATCCAATCCGCGTGGTCGGGGATCAATTCGAGCGAAACGTAGTCGCGCGTGTTGGCGCGCTGAGCAAAGAGGCTGATGCTGATCAGCAGCAGAAAGCAGGAAAAAAAGTGTTTCATGGTGAGTGTAAAAACTTTGCTCACAAAGTTACAAAAAAGTTTTGGTTTACGCAAATGTGTACCGCTCTTTTGCAAACTGAATGTAACATTCTCAACTTTTCATATGAAATATGATAGCAGCATTTGTATATGTCAAAAAAAAAACGTAACTTTGCAACGCAAAGTGCGGGGTTCGTCTCCGGCATTGCTCAAAAGCGAAAACAAATCAATCCAAATTAATATTTTACAATTATGGTAAACTACAAAGAACTCGGTCTTGTAAACACTCGTGATATGTTTGCAAAGGCTATCAAAGGCGGCTATGCAATTCCTGCCTTCAACTTCAACAACATGGAGCAGCTCCAGGCTATCATCACCGCTTCTGCTGCAACCAAGAGCCCGGTTATCCTTCAGGTTTCCAAGGGTGCTCGTAACTACGCTAACCAGACCCTCCTCCGCTACATGGCTCAGGGTGCTGTAGAGTATGCAAAGGAACTCGGCTGGGAGAAGCCCCAGATCTGCCTTCACCTCGACCACGGTGACAGCTTCGAGACCTGCAAGAGCTGCGTTGACTTCGGTTTCTCTTCCGTAATGATCGACGGTTCTCATCTTCCTTACGAGGAGAACATCGCTCTCACCAAGAAGGTTGTTGAGTATGCTCACCAGTTCGACGTAACCGTTGAGGCTGAGCTCGGCGTTCTCGCTGGCGTTGAAGACGAAGTATCTGCTGCTGAGTCTCACTACACCAAGCCGGAAGAGGTTGTTGATTTCGCTACCCGTACCGGTTGCGACTCTCTCGCAATCTCCATCGGTACTTCTCACGGTGCTTACAAGTTCACTCCGGAGCAGTGCACCCGCGACCCGAAGACCGGCAAGCTCGTTCCTCCTCCATTGGCATTCGACGTACTCGACGCTATCATGGAGCAGCTCCCGGGCTTCCCAATCGTTCTCCACGGTTCTTCTTCCGTTCCGCAGGAGTATGTTGACATGATCAACGCTACCGGTGGCAAGTTGCCTGATGCAGTTGGTATTCCTGAGGAACAGCTCCGCAAGGCTGCTGCTTCTGCTGTTTGCAAGATCAACATCGACTCTGACTCCCGCCTCGCATTTACCGCTGCTGTTCGCAAGGTATTCGCCGAGAAGCCGGGCGAGTTCGACCCGCGTAAGTACTGCGGTCCTGCTCGTGACCTCATGATTGAGCTCTACAAGCACAAGATCGTTAACGTTCTCGGTTCTAACGGCAAGGCTGAGTAATTCGCTTAAAATTGATATTCAAGAGCCCCTTCCCAGCCATGGGCAAGGGGTTTTTGAATAAAATACAAATCGTTAATCGTAAATCAAATACAATGGCACTTCCATTTATGACAGCCGAAGAGGCTGCAGCTATGGTCTTCGATGGCGCTATCTGCGGTATGGGCGGTTTCACCCCGGCAGGTGCTCCGAAGGATGTTCCTACAGCTATCGCTCAGAAGGCTGAGGCGCTCCACGCAGAGGGCAAGCCTTTCAAGATCGGAATGTATACCGGTGCTTCTACCGGTGATTCTTGCGACGGTGCGCTTGCTCGCGCTCACGCTATTGAGTTCCGCACCCCGTATCAGGGCAATAAAGACCTCCGCACCGAGCTCAACGCTCAGGGTGCTCACTATTTCGATATGCACCTCTCCGAGCTTGCTCAGAATATCCGTTACGGTTTCCTCCCGAAGCCCGATTTCGCTATCGTTGAGGCTTGCGACATCGTTGAGAAGGATGGCAATATCGAAATCGTTCTTACCGCTGGCGTAGGCAATGTTCCTACTTTCTGCCGCCTTGCTGACAAGGTTATCGTTGAGCTCAACGCTGCAATGCCCGCCACTATGCGTGGTATGCACGACCTTTATGAGCCGGCCGATCCTCCTCAGCGTCGTGAGATCCCTGTTTACGCTCCGTCTGACCGCATCGGTTCTGACTGCGTCGTTATCCCGGCATCTAAGCTCGCAGCTGTTGTTAAGACCAACCGCCCGAATGAAGTTGGTAAGTTCACTCCGCTGGACGAAACCACCGCTAAGATCGGTGCCAACGTAGCCGCTTTCCTTGAGAAGGAAATGCAGGAAGGCCGTATCCCGGCTTCCTTCCTCCCGATCCAGTCGGGTGTGGGCAACGTGGCTAACGCTGTTCTCGGTGCGCTCGGTGAGAACAAGAACATCCCGGCATTCGAGATGTACACCGAGGTTATCCAGGATTCCGTTATCGGTCTGATGAAAGAGGGTCGCTGCAAGTTCGCTTCCGGTTGCTCTCTCACCATCGGTGCTGACAAGCTCCAGGAGATTATCGACAACATGGATTTCTTCAAGGATAAGATTGTTCTCCGTCCGCAGGAAATCTCCAACAATCCCGAGCTTGCCCGTCGTATGGGTCTTATCACCATCAATACCGCACTCGAGGCTGATATCTTTGGCAATATCAACTCTACCCACGTTTGCGGTACCAAGATGATGAACGGTATCGGTGGTTCTGGCGATTTCACCCGCAACGCTTATATCTCCATCTACACCACTCCGTCTACCGCTAAGGGTGGCGCTATCTCCGCATTTGTTCCGATGGTTTCCCATCTTGACCACTCTGAGCACTCTGTCAAGATCATCATTACCGAACACGGTATTGCTGACCTCCGCGGCAAGAGTCCGATCCAGCGTGCACACGAGATCATCGAAAACTGCGTTGATCCGTCTTATCGCCCGATGCTCCGCGAGTATCTCGAAATAAGCAAGAAGGCTCACACGCCTCACACCCTCAGCTGTGCACTCGCTATGCACGAGGAATTCCTCAAGTCCGGCGATATGCGCAATACCAAGTGGGAGAACTACAAGCGTTAAGCGAGTAGAATACCATTTCTGCTCAAGCGTTACGCGAGTAGAATACCGTTTCTGCTCAAGCGTTAAGCGAGTAGAATACCGTTTCTGCTCAAGCGTTAAGCGAGTAGAATACCATCTCTGCTCAAGCGTTAAGCGAGTAGAATACCGTTTCTGCTCAGGCGTTAGGCTTCTACTCAAGCGTTAATCGCTTTTGTAAAATCGCTAAAAAACGTAGAAATAATTTTTAAGAGCACCTCGTTCGGGGGTGCTCTTTTTCGTCTTTTTGGGCTTGTTTTTTCGTTAATTTTGTCGTTTTCTACATATTTCATTGTAATTTCCACAATTTTTATTCGTTTTCTCAAAACAAAAAATGGTACTTTGCTCGTTTGAGACTGTATTTTTGCCCCAAAGAGACCGACCATCCGGTTTTTTGTACTAATTTTGCATCGTCTTAAGAAACAAACTACTATTACTACTACAACTCACTACTATCACACTATTAATTACACACTACTACACTGTTAATTACTGACTACAAACTTAAGACAACACTATTACTACTTTTTCGAATGTGCACTCAGGTGCAACAAAAATCCCGCTACCAGTGATGGCTGCGGGATTTTTGTTTTCTGCCGGTTGGCCTCCATGCGACTTTCATGGGATTTCCATGCGACTCGCATTGGGTTGTTATTGAGTTCTTAATGGGTTATTATTGGGTTATTCTCGATACGATATCGAACCTGCGTCAGAGGCCCAGACGTATCTGCTTCTGCTTCCGGATTAGTCGGATGGTAAAGATGGTGCCGCGGAAGCACAGCTCTGTTGCCATCGCAATCCACACGCCCCGGAGCCCCATCGTTCCTACCAGATACATCGCCATCGGGATGCGCACCAGCCAGATAGAGCCGAGATTCATCACGCAGGGCACTTTCGTATCGCCGGCTCCTACAAAGATACCATAGGCTACAATCGATGCGGCATACAAAGGTTCGGCAAATGCCTCAATGCGAAGCGCCATTACAGTAAGCGCCTGTACTTCTGCATCCGGAGTCATCAGCGGCATCAGATATGGAACGAACACGTACATCAGTACGCCCATTACCGTCATAAACCCTATGCCGAGCAGCATCGTGATAGCCGCAAACGAGCGCTGCAGATGCGGTCGCCTGGCCCCTATCGTCTGTCCGATGAGCGTTGTAGCCGCATCTCCAATGCCGTAGCCCGGCATATAGCACAGTCCTTCTATCGTGATGCCGAACGCATTGGCTGCAATAGCCACAGTGCCGAGAGGAGCAACGATAATCGTAAACATGATATGGGCGCTGCA
Organism: Candidatus Colicola faecequi; assembly: GCA_018064985.1. Classification (GTDB taxonomy): domain Bacteria; phylum Bacteroidota; class Bacteroidia; order Bacteroidales; family Paludibacteraceae; genus Colicola; species Colicola faecequi. The sequence continues at coordinate 5,682 of JAGHUE010000037.1, forward strand.
CATAGCAATATGCTCAATCGCCATCGGAATACCGATATGAAGCGCCCGCTTTACCGTTTCGGGTTGCAGGCGAAAACTGCCTTTCTCCTGTGTAAGCGCCAATTCGGGGCTTTTCCTCCAAACGTGATATGTGAGAACAACGAGCGAAACGAGCATCGAGGCGCTCGTGGCCAATGCGGCTCCCAGTACGCCCATCTCCAGACCGAAAATGAACACGGCATTGAGTGCCACGTTCAATATGCACACGCAGATATTCACTATCGACGGCAACTTTACATTGCCCGCTGCGCGAAGCATGCCGGCCATCAGATAGTTCATCTCCCAAATCGGGATGCTTGCTCCGAAAATCAGAAAATACAGACTCGCATCACGGCATACGTCTTCTCCTCCGCCCAACCAATGAGGCAGAAAAGGCGAAATACCCACCGACACCAGACCGATGGCGCAACTCAGCACCAGGCTGAACGTGATGGCCTGGCGCAAGATCGATCGGGCTTCCGCCCGTTCTGTCGCACCAATCCGCTGTGCCACCAATACAGCAAAGCCGGCAGCAACCGAAGAGCAGAGGCCGCCCAATAGCCATGTGCTCGTGCTCACCAGTCCGATTGCCGCGCTGGCCGCTGCACCCAGATGGCCCACCATCGATGCATCCGCATACTCCATCACAATAGTGGTCAATTGCGACAGAATTCCGGGTACAGCCAACTGGAGGGCGAGTACAACTCGCTCCCCAACGCTCAGCGGCAAGCCCTGTTGCACGCGTCCAAGCAATATGTTGCTTCCGTTTTCGATTTGTAAAATTTTACAGATTATTCAATATTATATCTCGAGCACGCGCATACGTACGCGCTCTCGTGCGCACAGCGCGTGCGTAAGGCAAGAAAACCAGCGAAACGATTATACTCTCGCCGTATAGTTTTTGAGCCCTGAGAGCGCCTTTTCGAGCGTGGCCCGCGGACAAGCCATGTTAATGCGGATATAATTGTGTCCGGATTCTCCGTAGAGCAGTCCCCCATTGAAGAGCACTCCGGTTTTCTCGGCAATGTCCTGTTCCAGTTTTTCCGAGTCGCTTATGCCGCCATGCAGGAGCGCCTTGCAGTTGACCCATGCCAGATAGGTGCCTTCCATCTCTGTCACCTCCAGCATCGGCATCTCTGTACGGATGCGCTCTTTCAGATAGCGGTAGTTGCCCTCGATATACTGCATCAACTCCTGCAGCCACTCCCAACCGTCTTCGCTGTAAGCCGCTTCCATCGCTACCGGTCCGAACGGATTGACGTCGCAGATTTCTACAACGTTGATCTGCTTGTCCACTTTTTGCAGAAGAGTCTCACTCGGGCAGAAAATATTGGCCATCTGCAGCCCGGCCACGTTGAACGCTTTGGAGCAGCTTGTGCAGACGCAATAATTATCGCCTTCGGCAACTGTTGTATAAGGAGTGTAATGCTGCCCTTCGAAAGCAAACTCGCAATGAATCTCGTCGGAGATAACGAACACCCCGTATTTTTCTGCCATTCGGGCCATCCTTTTGAGCTCATCAGCTGTCCAGAAGCGCCCGGTGGGGTTGTGCGGGTTGCAAAGCAGGAAGAATCGGGCTGTCTGCATCCGTTGTTCGAGGTCATTCCAATCAATCTCGAAGTGGTTGTCTTTCTGCAGCAGTTCCGACTCCGATGCCACACAGCGCGAATTGCGGATGCTGCTGAAGAAGCAGTTGTAGCTCGGGGAGAGAATCACCACTTTGTCGCCTTCTTTGCAGAGTGCCTGCAGCACGGCACTGATGGCCGGCACTACACCCGTGGTGTAAATCATGTTCTCTTTCGAGATGCCTTTCCAGCCGTGTGCTCCTCAAACCAGCGACTGACCGCTTTGTAGTAGGACTCGGCTACACACGTGTAACCGAACACGCCGTGATCCAGCCTTTTCTGAAGTGCGTCAAGGATGCAAGGTGCTGCCTTGAAATCCATGTCTGCCACCCAGAGCGGAAGCAATCCACGAGCATGATCCGAGTCGTATTTGTAGCATCCCGAGCCTCTGCGGTCTACGGTCTCATCAAAATTAAATTTCATGATGAAAAGGGGCGTTTTCGTCGATTATTTTTTGCCGGTTATGTCAATTATGCAATCTGCAGGTGCTTTCTGATTCTCGTCTATAATCAGTTCCCCCAGCTCTTCAACGACAACCTTGCCGGAGGTAGGATTCTTAATGCTCACCACTCTGCCGTTGATATTGCCGTTGACAGTGCTGTATTCGAGTGCCAGATCGGCATCATCGCCGAAGGTACAGTCTTCAAGAATGAGGTTCTCGCAATAGCAAAGCGGTTGTGTTCCGGTAATATGACAACGGATCAGGTGCAGATTCTTGCTGTACCAGCCCAGATATTCACCGTTGATTTCCGAATCAACAACCGTACAGTCTTCGCTCTCCCAGAACGAATCTTTCGAATTGAGGATTGCATTTTTGATGGTAACGCGCTTCGCATATTGAAACGAATAATTGCCGTCTTGCTTGTAATCTTCGATTTCGATATCCTCGGTGTGCATGAAAAGATAATCGGCTTCGGCAATCTGCACGTTGTGCAGTTTCACGTGGTCGCAATCCCAAAAAGTCTGCTCGCCATGCGGAATGTCACAGTTTTCGAGTGTAACGTGGTGCGCGCGACGAAACATCTTCGGGGCTTCGATGTGGCAGTCGGCGTAGTGGATGTGGCTGCTGTACCAGACGCTGCTCCGCGCGCTTTCGGTAAAGAGGCAATTTCTGCAATCAAGGCCGTCTACTTCCCAGAAAACATATTTCCCTTCGAAGCGGCATTTTTCTGCCTCGATATTGCGGCATTCTTTTACGGAAGACTCACCCGGATGGATAGTTACCTCTACCAGACGGAGATCCGTTGACTTGTAAAGCGGTCGTTCTCCGCCGAACTCTTGATTCTTGATTTCTTTCATTATTGTATTTGCTGATATGTTTTCGCTATTTTGTAGCTCATTAATTTTGCTTGCAAAATTACATAAATATTCCGACATATGCAAATAAATAGCTCATGAGGCCCCCAAAAAAAGAAAAATAGCCCGCTTGGAAGCGGGCTGTACTACTTAAAAACAAGAAAGGATGTCGTCTCGACATCCCAATCTTTACTTAACCTTAAATCTAATACCATGAAAAACACGATGCAAAATTAGTACATTTTTTCTATTCCTCCAAATTTCCGAGAGAAAAATCACAAAATACATGGTGTTTTTGTTTGTTTTGCTATGTGTATGTAGCAAAATAAAGACTTTTTATGTAAATTTGTGTTTTGGTATGGATTTTTTGTTGGCGCTTAATTGCTATTAGAAATGGTGTTTTATGAGAAAAAGCTTTAAAATTGCTAAAAAATCCGGTGAATAATTTGTCCAGACGGAAAAATCTTCGTATATTTGCATCAGAAATTCCAACCAGCTTAATATACGCCGGTTTACCGGTTGCTACATATTATCCATACTATTGATGCTTCTGCATCTTTCCCTACTATTACTTGAGCCGTATGCAGACGGCGGACAAGGTCACCCATGAGGTGGCCTTGTTTTTTTAGTCCTCTTTTCTCCGGATTGGTTCTGTTTTAGTTCTCTTATTTTTTGGGTGGATACATCTTTTTTGAAAAGGATTTCCGAGTGTATAAAAAATTGGATTGAAAACGGCAGTGTGGAAATTTTGACACAAAAATTGGCAAAAATTATTGTTATTTCATTTATTTTTTGCGGTTTTTACATAGTTGAACCTTATTTCTGCAATAATTAAACGAGATGTAAAAACAAAAAATGGTACATTGCTCGTTTGAGACTGTATTTTTGCCCCAAAGAGACTGACTATTCCTTTTTTTGTACTAATTTTGCATCGTCTTACAAAAAGAACTACTATTACTACTACAAACAAACTACTACACTATTAGTTCTCACTACTTATTACTACTGACTTTCGTTTTTTACTACTACACACTACAAGAAGTAAGACACTACTACTATTAATTGAAAACAAGACTATTACTACTTATTACTATTAATTGAAAGGTGCTGAGGCACGCAAAAATCCCGCTACCAGTGATGGCAGCGGGATTTTTGTGTGACGGACCTTCTGTTTTGCTCGTTTGTCTTTATAAACTTCGCTTGTGAGTCTGTTCCTAACGCTCTTTTATGCTTGTTTATTTCTTCTTCAGCGTACGCTTTGCTTATCGGAGAACCGGAAGACCGCATTCAGATGTTCTGTTGTGAAACGATGGGCTGACTCAACTCGCTTCAGCGTGAAAGACGGGTTGCTGATCTGTTTTGCTGCTTGCAAGACGCTCTCTTCGGAGAAAAGCGGGTCTTCTGAGCCATATATCAGGAGAAACGGACAAGTAATGCGTGTGGCAATCTCAGGATAGTCCACAGAGTCGAGCATAGGGCGATACATCGACCATGAGCTTTCGTTGGGAGTCGGCCCTCCGTTAGCTTCAAGTGTGGTCATCCAGTTAGCTGCTGCACACCAACTGATGTGGTGGTTTTCCGCGGCCAGATTCCAGGCCCGGTAAGCACCCATGGAGAAACCGACCACACCGATTCGTTCTGCATCCACTTCCGGGCGGTCTGCTAACCATTGGAAGGCGGTATTGTCGTCGGCTAGGATTGTCTCAAACCACGTTTCGCCCGTTTTATCCAGGTGATGAAGATAGAGGAGCGGTTGACTGTTCCGGATTTGTTTATTGAGGTGCTTGAGCGAATCGCCGAACAGGCGATTGTTGAAAGCAGGAAAGCTGTCTGCCTGAAACATCCGTTCGCCCCAACCGAGCGCATCTGGAACGAGTACCGCATAGCCGTGAGCTGCGAGAGAGTCACCGATGAACATGCCGTCGTAGAACTTGTCTACCCATTGCTGTGCTTCCTCCTGAAGGAGTGCATTGCAGCTGTCGGAGGGAAAAAGCGAGAGCGGACGTACCATCTTTTCCTTTCCTATGGTGAAACGCGCGCCATGATCATGGAAAAGCACGATACCCGGACTTCCTCCTGCGGGACGATCGGCAGGAAGAAGCAGATAGGCGGAGACGAAGGAAAGGGGGGCCTGTCGTGAATCGGAATAACAGCCGGAGGTTTGATGCTTGCCCGACGGATGGTTGATATCATCAGCTGTTTCGGCAGAGAGGCGGACGTTCGCTTGTCGATTGACAGGGATGCGGACATACTCTACCGTATATTTGCCACGATTTTCTTTCGGGAAATCGGTATCCTTCCGGAGGTTGCATGCTACCAGAAAAATGGCTGAAACGAGGAGCACAGATATTGGAGGCAGTTTGGTCATGATCGAATGTTTCTGCAAAGATAAGGAAAATAATCGAGACGAACAATATTCTGACCCTAAAAAAGAGAATGACGACAATCTTTTGCAAAGGTTCTCATGACTTGTTTTATATGATTGCTGTCAGGCTATTCTGTAGCAAAGAAAAATGGTAAAAAAGCTCCCTGCTGCTGTCCCTTTTTTTTGTAATACGAAAAAAACATGTGGAAATAATGATGCATTGCTTCGTAAATTGTTATTTGTGGAGCAGAAGGGAGAAAAAAGGATGATATGATATTTTTTTTGCAAGATATTGTATTATGTTGGCGTTTTGAATATTGTCAATTCGCATACGCGCGTACGCGCGCCCTACGTGTGCGCGCGCGTTAAAAGTATCACAAAGTATATTCTCATGAATCAGAAAAATTAGAGCTAATCTCCGGTTGGTTTGTGCCCTGATCGAATATTAACTTTGTCGAAATATTGAGTAGAAATGCTGCTGTTTGTTGTTGTTTGGCTAGCTTTATACGCGCGTGTACGCATAACGCGCGTGCACACATGTATATATTAGGGTAAAAAAGCAATCCGGAATGGTGTTTTTCTGGGGTATTTATGACTGTTTTTCGGGTGAAATGGTCGGTTTGAGTAATAATAATGTGTGTTGAAAAGCTTTATGGGGGGGGGGAAAAACGCTGAAAATCAGCAACATAGCCACATAAAACGAGCAATCCCGTTTCACTTTTGAGGTGAACCGGGATCTGCTAGGCGCCTTGTGCTCTCGCATTTGACTAACCTAATCACAAAAAATCAGTAGTTAGTAGTAGTAGTCTTTTGTTACCAATTAATAGTGTGTAGTAGTAAAAAACTGGTCTAAAATTAATAGTGCAGTAGAAGTCGTTCAGAGGAGGGGAGTAGTTAGTAAGTAGTAGCAATTGTTTTCCCCTCTTGAAGACGATGCAAAATTACTACAAAAAATTTAATTGGGCAATAGTTGATTATAAAAAAATGATTCACAAATCGGCAAAGGTGTGATTTTTGTTTTTGCAAAATGAAAAACGTAAATGGAAATAGTGGAAAAACAGAAAAAAACTTGTATTTTTGTCAAAATGTAAAAAAATAATGGCAAAAAAGTCAAATTTCAGAATTTTTCTCGAAAACGTTTGCATTAGAAGTGATTTTTTACTGCAAAAATGGGTGGTTAAGTAGTAAAAAAGGGAATTTTCACTGGTTTGCTGATCGTGGGAATAGAAAACGATTTGTGGTGTCAGAAAAGCGGTTGGATGGTCGGGGGGGTGTAAAATTGAGGCTTTTTATCGGGGGAAAATAAGTGGTTGTATTTTAAAATTTTTCTACAAAGTTGCATGGAAGTCGCATGAAAGTCCCTTGGAAATTTTATGTTGGAGGTCTACTCCAAGTCTACTCTAAGTCTACTCGGAGAGAACAGAAAAACTCCTTTCGTGTGTAAATTTTTTCCTTTCATTTTTGTGTGCTTCAGACGGATGTACATGGCCGGTTTGCATGTTTGATGGTAGGGTGGTGGGAGTCCGCATCCTGACACAATACCAGAAGTCGTTGGATTTTTTCTAAAAAATGACTCGGTCATTTGCTTATGTCAGAAAATTTTGCTATCTTTGCACGCTCATTAAATAATGCGAGCGCGCAAGGGTGTATGCGCATGTGTGCGTACGGACCGATATGCTGCTCGTTGCATGTAAAAAAGCAAAAAAATAACAATAATAATATAAAAGTAATAAGAACATGGGTTTATTTTCTTTAACTCAAGAAATCGCTATTGACCTCGGTACAGCGAACACTATCATTACCTGTAATGATAAGATCGTTGTAGACGAGCCGTCGGTTGTGGCTATCAGTATGGCCGACAACAAGATGGTGGCAGTAGGCCGTAAGGCTCAGCAGATGATCGGTCGTGGCGGCAACATGGTGCGCACGGTGCGCCCGCTGAAGGATGGTGTGATTGCCGACTTCTATGCATGCGAGATGATGATCCGCGGTATGATCAAGCTGATTCCTCGCCAGAGCAAACTTTTCAGCCCGCAGCTGAGAATGGTTGTAGGTATCCCTTCGTCGTCGACTGAAGTGGAGATCCGTGCCGTTCGTGACTCGTCGGAACATGCCGGCGGTCGTGATGTGTACATGATTTTTGAGCCGATGGCCGCAGCAATCGGTATGGGTATCGATGTAGAGGCTGCCGATGGCTGCATGGTAGTAGATATCGGTGGCGGTACTACGGAAATTGCAGTAATTTCGTTGGGCGGTATTGTTTCGAACAAGTCCATCAAGATTGCAGGTGACGATTTCAACGCAGATATTATCGAGTTCATGGGTCGTATGCACAACCTGCGCATCGACGAACCGACGGCAGAACGCATCAAGATGCAGGTTGGTTCGGCCCTTCCGGAGCTGGACAATCCGCCAGAAGACTTCGTGGTAGTAGGCCCGAACAAGGTGACAGCTCTCCCGATGACCGTTCCTGTAAGCTATCAGGAAATCGCTCATTGCCTCGAGAAATCAGTGGCAAAGATCGAGAATGCCGTTCTTCAGGCTTTGGAGCAGACGCCTCCGGAATTGTATGCCGATATTGTAAAGAAGGGTATTTTCCTGGCCGGCGGTGGCGCGTTGCTTCACGGCTTGGCAAAACGCCTCACGGACAAGATCCAGATTCAGTTCCACGTGGCAGAGGATCCGCTGCATTGCGTAGCTCGCGGTACGGGTATTGCCCTCAAGAACGTAAATAACTTCAACTTCCTGATCCGCTAATCAGGAACTGACGGACTATGCGGAATCTTCTGCAATTCATCATAAAGTACAGCAATTTCCTGCTCTTTGGAGTATTGGAGATTGCTGCGCTTGTGCTGTTGTTCGGTTTCAACGACTATCCGCGCAGTTCGTACGTAACGTCGGCCAATCGCATTAGCGGTGAGCTCTACGAGACATCGGATGCCGTATACAGTTATATGCATTTAGGTGCTGAAAATGAGGCACTTACGCAAGAGAATGCTGCACTTTTAGCTCGCGTCCAGGAGTTGGAAAACATGCTGGAGCCCTATGCGGAAAACGATACTAGCAGGCTGTATCCGTTGTGCCGGACGTATCAGTATGCCCACAAGGGCATGCGCTTCATTCCGGCAAAAGTGATCAACACCGAATCGGGTAAGCGTCATAACTGCTTCACGCTCAATAAGGGCTTGCGCGATGGTGTAGGCGTGGATATGGGTGTGATTGACTCGAAGGGTGTGGTTGGCATTATCTGTGCCGCCTCGGAGCGCTTTGCGTTGGTTCTTCCGCTGGTGAACGACGAGATGCAGCTCAGTTGCCGCTTCAAAAACAACGACACGTACGGCCCGCTCGTATGGCGCGGCACGGACTACCGCTACGGCCAACTCGAGAATATTGCACGCCATGCTGAAGTACATGTGGGCGATACAATCATAACATCTGATCTTACGCCCGCATTCCCGGGTGGCGTGATGGTAGGTGTAGTTGACGAAGCCATTCTCGAAGAGAGCGATGCATATTACCATATCCGCGTGAAATTCTCAACGGATTTCCGCTCGATAGGCTATGTTCAGGTGATTGCCAACGAGGCAATGGCAGAGCAGACGAAACTCGAAAATGCTCGTTGAAACCGATAAAATTAAGACAGAAACCTACTTCCCTTCCAAGCAAAGAATAATCGAATATGAAAACCAAACACTTATTTTTAATTTCATTAGCAATCATGGCTATGGGATGCACTAAAAACCAGACGACAGGTATCAACACTGACAACCTTGACACAACAGCTATTCCTCAAAACGACTTTTATCAGTATGCGTGCGGCGGCTGGATGGCCAACAATCCGCTTACTGCAGAATACAGCCGCTACGGCAGCTTCGATGTGGTGGCAGAGCAGAACCGCAAGCAGCTCAACGAGTTGATTGGCGGTATTGCTGCCGGCAATCACAAGCAGGGCTCAATCGAGCAGAAAATTGGAGATTTGTACAACATGGCAATGGACACAACCCGTCGCGATGCCGAGGGAATAGCTCCCGTAAAGCCGTTCCTCGCCGAGATTGCCGGTCTGCAGCGTGAAGATCTTTCGGCCTTCCTCGGCAAGAGCATGCAATGCGGTATGTGGGGAATGTATGTGGATGCCGACGAGATGAATTCGTCGATGAATATCCTCAAGGAATGCCAGGCAGGGTTTGCCCTCGGCGAAAAAGAGTACTACTTTGACACCGATGAGCAGACGCTCCGTATCCGCAACGCGTACGTCAAGCATATTGAGAAAATGTTTGCTCTCTATGGTTACGAAAATGCTGAGGCTCTTGCGCAGACCGTGCTCCGTATGGAGACCCGCCTGGCCGGTGCGGCAAAGAACAACGTAGAGCTTCGCGACCCGCAGGCCAACTACAACAAGATGTCGGTCGAAGAGTTCAAGGCGCTTGTTCCCGAGGTAGATTGGGACGCTTTCTTTGCAGCGATGGAGATCACGACCGACAGCCTTTCTGTAGGCCAGATCGATCATCTGAAGGAAGCCGGCAAGATGCTGGCAGAAGAGCCAATCGAGGATATCCGCACGTATTTCGTATGGCAGGTGATGGATGGCTCTGCTTCGTACCTGAGTTCGGAAATCTATGCAGAGAACTTCGATTTCTACGGCAAGACGCTCTCCGGAAAAGAGGAGCCGAGTCCGCTGTGGAAGCGCGCAGTAGGTATCGTCAACGGTACGCTCGGCGAGGCCGTAGGCCAGATGTATGTGGAGAAATATTTCCCGGCAAAGAACAAAGAGCGTATGGTGCAACTCGTTAAGAATCTTCAGATTGCCCTCGGTGAGCGCATCGATCAGCAAGAATGGATGAGCGAGGAAACAAAGCAGAAGGCACACGAGAAGCTGGATGCATTTACCGTGAAGATCGGTTACCCCGACAAGTGGCGCGACTACACAGCACTGGAAATCGTGGCCGGTGATTTTTATTACGACAACATCCTCCGTGCTGCCAAGTTCGAGCAAGCTTATAGCCTCAGTTTCCTCAATAAACCGGTGGATAAACAGCAGTGGTACATGACCCCGCAAACGGTCAATGCGTATTACAACCCTTCGAGCAACGAGATCTGCTTCCCGGCCGGTATTCTCCAGTATCCGTTCTTCGACATGGAGGCAGATGATGCATTCAACTACGGTGCGATCGGTGTGGTAATCGGCCACGAGATGACTCATGGCTTCGACGATCAGGGCTGCCAGTTCGACAAGGACGGCAATCTCATCAATTGGTGGACGGAAGAAGACAAGGCCAACTTTGATGCTCGCACGAAGGTAATGGCAGATTATTTCGATAAAATCGAGGTGGCTCCTGGCGTAATGGCCAACGGTAGCCTCACTCTCGGTGAGAACATTGCAGATCACGGTGGTCTGAACGTTTCATATCTGGCTTTCAAAAATGCAACGAAGAATCATCCGCTTGCTGAGGCCGATGGCTTCACTCCGGAGCAGCGCTTCTTCTTGGCATATGCTAATCTGTGGGCGCAGAATATCCGTCCGGAGCAGGTGCTCGTACAGACGAAGGGTGACCCTCATTCGCTCGGTATGTGGCGTGTCAATGGTGCACTTCCGCATATTGACGCATGGTATGAAGCTTGGAATGTAACTGAAGATAGCCCGCTTTATGTGGCTCCCGAGAACCGTGTTCATGTTTGGTAATATGCAGAAAGGTATCGTTCTTTTCAGCGTGCTTCCTGTTCGTGGAGCCGCTGCTGAATCGGCCGAGATGACCACCCAGTTGCTCTTTGGCGAAACCGTGGATGTACTGGGCGTGGACGGCCGTTGGGCACATATCTGCAACGATTATGACGGTCAGAGCGGTTGGGTTGATGCTAAAATGATCACCCTCATGACCGATTCGGAATACGATTCGTATCAGAGTCTGATGGATATGAGCACGGCTTTCGTTCGCATGCCGATGGCGTTTGCAGTAAGCCAGAACAACCAGACGACGGTGCCGCTCACGGCCGGAACAAAGCTCTGCAACTACAAGGTTGACGAGAAAAACCCGCAGATTGCCCGCTTCGAGGTGCTGGGTGTACCGTTCACTATCGATCCCATGATGGTTTTGGCCCAGCCGATGGCAATCAACCGCGATTCGATGATGATTCTCACCCGTTTCTTCCTCAATGTGCCCTATCTCTGGGGTGGCAAGACGGTGCTGGGCATGGACTGCTCGGGCTTCACTCAGCTCATTTTCTCGATGATGGGCAAGCATATTCTACGTAATGCTTCAGAGCAGGCTACTCAGGGCGAACTGATTGCCGGTGCTGAGAAAGGCAAGAAGGCCAAGTTTACCGATGAAGATCTCAAGCTCGGCCGGGCATGCGACCTTGCGTTCTTTGATCATGCCGACGGAAAGATCACTCATGTGGGCATACTTATCGGCAACGGTACGATCATCCACTGCTCCGGGCGTGTCAAGGTAGAACGCCTTACTGCAGAAGGCATCATCTCGAGCGAAAACAACGTGCTTTACAAGGTAGGCGACGTAACCCACCGCCTCCACAGCATCCGCCGCTATTGATAAAGCATCCCGCCGCAAGTTTTACCTTACGGCGGGACACAAAAAAAGGGAACGGCGAACCGTTCCCTATACAAAAAGAGAAAGCGATTAAGCTTTTACGCGCTCGCAGTAGCTGCCATCACGGGTATCAACTACAACGGTCTCACCTTCGTTGATGAAGAGAGGCACACGAATCTCAGCGCCGGTCTCGAGAGTAGCGGGCTTGAGGGTGTTGGTAGCGGTATCACCCTTCAGACCCGGCTCGGTGTAAGTGATTACGAGCTGAACCTTGGTAGGAAGATCTGCCATGAGTACAGTGTCGGTAGAAGCATCAATTGCAACGTCAACGTTCATACCTTCCTTCAGGAATGCCACACCGTTGATGAGTTCCTTAGCGATAGGAATCTGCTCGTAGGTTTCGTTGTTCATGAAGATATAGTCCTCGCCCTCCATATAGAGGTACTGATACGGACGACGCTCTACGCGAACATCCTCGAGCTTCTCACCGATGTTGAAGCGCTCTTCAAGTACACGACCGTCAACTACGTCCTTGTACTTAACGCGCATGAAGGTGTTACCCTTGCCCGGCTTTACGTGGAGAAACTCAATAACAAAATACAAACGGCCGTTCTTGCGGAAGCAGGTACCGTTCTTTACGTCTTGTGCGTTGATCATAAAAAGTATACTTTAAATAAAAATTTAACTGTGATTTGCAAATCGGCCGCAAAATTACAAAGAATTTTCGGATTGTGCAAATTAACATGTTATTTTGTAGGTGTTTACCTGCTAATTTTGTGTATTTTACGATTTTTTGACAACTATATTTTGCTATTTTTATAACGGAAAAAAAGATAACCATGGATTTTGATTTAGTACAAATTGCAAGTGCTTTTGTGGTACTTTTTTCGATTGTCGACCCGCTCGGAAGTATTCCTATCGTACAATCGATTGCTGCAAAAGGTGTGAAAGTAAGCGCTTGGAAAATCACGCTTATTTCGTTGGGGTTGATGATGGCATTCTTTTATGCCGGCAATTTTATCCTTAATTTTTTCAAGGTTGATATCCCGTCTTTTGCCGTAGCCGGCGGTATTTTGCTGCTGTTCATGGCGCTTGAAATGTTGCTTGACGTGGAGATTTTCAAAAACAACGGTCCGGAAGGAACCGGCTCTATTGTGCCTCTTGCATTCCCGCTTTATGCTGGTCCCGGTGTTTTTACTGCGCTTCTGACACTCCGTGCCGAGTATACCAACACCAGCCTCGTTTGCGGTGTGGCGCTCAATATGGTGTGTGTATTCTTCGTGCTTTATTCTACCGACAACATCAAGAAGATTTTGGGCGAGGCCGGTATTTATCTGCTCCGTAAGTTCTTTGGTCTGATTCTTTTGGCTATTTCCATCAAGATTTTTGTGGAGAATCTTCATGCGCTCCTCGGCACTTTCGGTGCGTAAATAGATACTAATCACGCGGTTTTTCCGCAAAAATATAATTGACAAATTTTATGAAGAAATTTTTTCTGCTGATGCTGGGCGCAGCCTTGTTGTCAGCTTGCTCTCAGAAGTTTGAGGTGAAGGGAAGCATTGCCGGCGCAGAAGCGAATGCATGCGTTTACCTCGAGCAAGTAGGTGTTGCGAGTATCAATATGTTGGATTCGGCTCGTCTGAGCAAGACGGGCGAGTTCTCTTTTAAGGCTGAACGTCCGGCTTATCCCGACCTTTACCGTCTCCGTATTGGCAATCGAACCCTCCTTCTTGCTGTCGATTCCATCGAGAAAATTGGCGTAAAAGCCGACATGTCCGACATGCTTGCTGCCGAGTTTGAAAACTCGCCCAAGAGCGAGGCTATCCTTGCCCTCCGTCGTTCGCTTCGTGACAATACGCTCCCGGCCCACAAGGCATTTGCTGTTGAGCAGATCCTTGCAGAACCCAAGTCGATTGTTGCTTATTATGCCGTTATGCAGATGAAAAACGGCCAACCGGTTTTCTCTCTCATTGACAAAGCCGACCAGAAATACTACCGAGCAGTAGCTACCAGCTGGCAGGTTTGGATGCCCGAGTGCGAACGTACGAAGGTACTCTGCAAGCAGGTGCTCGACCAGATGAATGCCGATCGTGTGCAGCAGAATGTAGCTGCAATGCGCGCTTTCATCGAGGAAAACGATAACACATTCCTCGATATTAAGCTCCAGAACGAGCTCGGTGACAGCATCAGCCTCTCGCAGTTCAAAGGAAAGCCTATCCTCCTCGATTTCTGCTCTACCGACATTGAAAACTATCGCGACTACCTCTTCTCCTTGCGCGATCGCTACAATGCATACCATGCTAAAGGACTTGAGATCTATCAGGTTTACCCCGACCAGAACCGCCTGCTTTGGGAAGACAAAGTGCGTGAACTCCCGTGGACTACCGTTCGCACTCAGCTCGGTGCTGCCGACCCGGTTTACACCACCTACAACGTACAGGCACTCCCCACCATCTATCTTATCAACAAGCAAGGCGAAGTGGTTGGTCGTTATATTGGCTTCAACAAAATCGATGAAGGTATCGAGGCAATCCTTTAAATCCCTATTATATGAAAGCTTTATCTGAAATGAAAATAGCTATGGCCAGCGATCACGCCGGCTATGAGTTGAAACTCCACGTGCTCGCTTGGCTCGAGGCACAGGGGGCTCAAGTGAAAGACTTCGGCTGCTATTCTTCCGAGAGTTGCGATTATCCCGATTTCGCTCATCCCTGCGCAGAAGCAGTTGAAAAGGCTGAAGCTGACTATGGCGTAATCATCTGCGGAACCGGCAACGGAATCTCAATGACCGCCAACAAGCATCAGGGCATTCGTGCCGCACTCTGTTGGGATACTCCGTTGGCCGAGCTCGCACGTCAGCACAACAATGCCAATATGCTCGCTATGCCGGCTCGCTTCATCAGTGAAGAGAAGGCTATGGAGATTGTCCGCACCTTCTTCTCTACCGATTTCGAGGGTGGCCGCCACGAGCGTCGCGTTGCCAAGATTGCTGTAAAATAACGCAGTTCGAAACGGCAAGCGCAATGCGCAAATGATTCAATATCTGAGATATATGAATGCGAAACGGCTGTGGAACGAGTTCCGCTGCCGTTTCAGTTATCTGCTCAGCCTCTTCGGCATAGAGCGCTATCGCCATATGCCCACATTCCTCTCGCTTGAGCCGGCCAATTGGTGTATGCTCCGTTGTCCGCAATGCCCGGTTGGCATGCGTGGGAACACGGCAGATGCCGATAGACAGACCATGTCTGTAGATTTGGCTCGTTGCGTAATTGACCAGGCGGCTCCGTTTGCGCACACCATCATCTTCCATTTTCAGGGCGAGCCGCTTCTCAACAAGCAGCTCCCCGAGATGATTGCTTATGCACATTCTCGACGGCTTTTTACGATGCTCTCCACCAATGCTCAGACGCTCACACCCGAATTGGCAAAGGCGCTTCTGGATGCCGGACTGGATCGGATTATTATTTCTGTCGATGGTCTTACACAGGAAACGTATGCCCATTATCGCGTTGGGGGCAACCTGCAAAAAGCGCTCTCCGGAATGCGAGCAATGGCTGACCTCAAGCAAGGGACTTTGATGGGACTTCCATGGGACTTTCATGCGCCCGAAATTGTCCTCCAATGCCTCTATCTGAAGAGCAATGAGCACCAGTGGAAACTGCTCCGTGAGCAATATCGTTCGCTCGGAGCCGACCGGCTGGAAATGAAGACGGCTCAGTTCTACGATTTTGAAAACGGACATCCGGATATGCCCTCGCGCACGCGCTATGCGCGTTATAAAAAAGGAGCGGACGGCCTTTTTCACCTGAAGCATCCGCTTCGCAACCGCTGCTATCGCCTATGGAGCGGCTGTGTGGTCACCACCGACGGCACCGTCCTTCCCTGTTGCTTCGACAAAGACCACGCCTATCCGCTCGGGAAGTTGATGGATCAATCGCTTGATACAATCATGCATTCCGAAGCGGCATCGAATTTCCGTAGAGCCGTGCTCCGAGAGCGCAAGCATATCGGAATCTGCCGAAATTGCATTGGCTGAACGGCCCGTAGAAAAGTATTTCTTTGATTGATAAATCGCAAAAAATCTCCTGTCCGTCGGGCAGGAGATTCCTTTTGGTAGTGGTTTAGCCAGTAACTTGTAAATCGCTTATCAGCAGTTGAATAGGAAGTCGAGTGCTTCCTTTATTTCTTCCGGGGTGCAGACGCAATTCAGCCGATAATTGCCCACAGTGCGGAGAAGCGTGAACGTAATCTGATTTTGCGCCAGATTCTTCTTGTCGTGCTGCATCAGTTCTATCAGTCGATCATAGCTCTTGCACGGACAGGTATACTTGCCGTAAAGATGCTTCATGATGCTGATTACCTGCTGGATGTCACGCTCCGGGAAGTCGTGCTTCATATGGCTCAAATACAGCTCGGCAATGATGCCGTAAAGCACGGCATAGCCGTGTAAAAGCGGCTCGCCGGCCTCAAGCGCATATGCTTCGAGTGCATGCCCGACGGTGTGACCGAAATTGAGAGTCTGTCGCATGCCCGTCTCTTCCGGATCGGATTCAACGATATAGTTCTTTATGTCGATGCTGCGGCTGATTAGTTCTTCAAACTCGGCTTGCAGCTCATCGGTCGGTCGGTTGAGGTACTGCTCGATGTCGAAAGCGGAGAAAGCCATCAGCTCGAGCGGAGAAGAGATGAGCGCATGCTTGAGCATCTCTGCAAAGCCGCTCAGCACCTGATGCGGATGGAGCGTGCGGAGAAAAGGTGTGTGGATAATCGTTTCCTTCGGCATGCGGAAAAGACCGATCTGGTTTTTCATGCCGGCATAGTCGAAGCCCGTTTTGCCGCCGGCAGCAGCGTCTACCATGCCGAGCAGCGTGGTCGGGATATTGAGGAACTGCATACCTCGCATGTAGGTGGCGGCGGCAAAGCCGCCCATGTCGGTAATTACGCCTCCGCCTAGGCATATGAGCATTGAGTGGCGGGTTGCGCCCTGCTTCATCAGAAATTGCCAGATGGCTTCTACGGACTGCAGCGTCTTGTGCTCTTCGCCGGCCGGAAGCGTAAGAATCTGCTCTGCCGGAAGTTCAAGCGTCTGCTGTACGATTGGCAGACAATGTTGTGCAGTATTGCAGTCTGTCAGGATAAAGAGCTGGTTGCGGCTTATGAGGGCCGTTTGCTCGCGAAGTGCGAGATCGATATCGGAAGTGATAATCATAATCGGATGTTTTGGGGGGCAAATAGGGCACCGAAGGTGCATCTATTTGTGATAATACTGCCTCTGATTAACCATATTTGCCAATTTGCTTGCAAAATTAGTATTTTTTTCGTAATTTTGCAGCGAAAATCTGCTTTTTTTACGAAAAAAATCATATTATGAGACGATTCTTCCCTATTGTAGTCATGCTGTTGCTCCTTTCTTCGGCTCTGAGAGCGGAAGAAGTGCGCTATCTGACTACCCAGCAGTTCAAGGAACTGGTGTTCGATTATACGCAGGATTCGGTTTGGCACTATAAAGGCGATGTGCCTTGTGTGATCGACTTTTATGCGACCTGGTGCGGGCCTTGCAAGCGTTTGGCACCGATAATGGAAGAGTTGGCCGAAGAGTATTGTGAGCAGGTGATTTTCTATAAGGTCGATACCGATAAAGAGCGCGAACTGGCCTATTTCTTCCAGATAAGCTCTATTCCTACGCTGCTCTTTGTTCCGGTTGGTGACCGGCCACAGATGGCTAAGGGCCTTTTACCGAAGGAGACGCTTCAGGAAGCCATCAATCAGGTGCTCCTGAAGAAAAAGCCTGCGGCTAAAGCTTGCGATCATAAATGTCCTTCCGGGCAGCCTTGTTCCGGCAACTGCAAGCATTGATACATTCCTGATCTCAAACCGTAACTGTAGCCGGGTTGCGCTACAGAATTCTGGAAAATGAACGTAGAACTGTTTCTTTTGGTCATATCGCTCCTTTTCTTTGCGAGCATCTTTACCGACAAACTGAGCAGCAGGCTCGGTGTGCCGGCTTTGCTCCTGTTTCTCGGAGTCGGAATGCTCTTCGGGGAAGACGGACTCGGCATTCAGTTTGAAAATATCCAGCTTGCGCAGGCTTTCAGTACCGTGTCCTTGTGTGTAATCCTGTTCGAGGGCGGCCTTGGTACGAAGTTTCAGCAGATTCATCCGGTTATGAAAGAGGGTGTAGTGCTCGCTACGGTTGGCGTACTCCTCACGTGCCTCATCTCCGGTGGGCTGATCTATGTGATACTCCGCCTGACGAATGTCAGCCGGGGAGTTTCGATTGCGGGTGCGCTGCTTATTGCTGCTACAATGTCGTCTACCGATGCTGCTTCGGTTTTCTCTATTCTCCGGACGAAAGGTATCTCGCTCAAGCATAATCTACGGCCGATACTCGAATTGGAGTCGGGATCCAACGACCCGATGGCCTATATTCTTACCTCTACCCTGATCGGTATTCTCACCTCGGAGAAGAGCATCTCTTGGTTCTTCGTCGGTTTCTCTATTATTTGGCAGGTAGCAGTCGGCATTGGAGTTGGCTTCCTTTTCGGTCAGTTCATCGTTTGGCTCATGCGTAAGGTGAAAATCAGCAACGAGAGTCTCTATCCGCTGCTGATACTTACCGCCTGCATCTTCATCTTCAGTGCCACTTGGCTTCTCGGAGGCAACAGTTTTCTTGCCGTCTATATCGGTGGTCTGGTGATTGGCAATTCGAAGTTCGCCCACAAGCGCCACTCGCTCAATTTCTTTGATGGTATCAGCTGGCTATGCCAACTCTCGATGTTCCTTATCTTGGGATTGCTGGTTACTCCCCACAATTTGGAGGAGGCTGTCGTCCCAGGCCTGATAATAAGTGTGGTAATGATTTTCGTGGCACGTCCACTGGCTGTTTTCCTTTCGTTTATTCCGTTCAAGCAGTACGGCTGGCGCGACAAGACGTTTCTCTCGTGGGTGGGATTAAAAGGCGCAGTACCGATTATTTTGGGAATACAATGTATAGCTGCCGAGGTGCCTTCGGCTACTTTCCTTTTCCATGTGGCTTTCTTCTGCACGATTGTATCACTGCTTCTGCAGGGCGGAACGATAGATTTCCTTGCTCGCAAGCTGGACCTCGATTTGCCGCCGGAGCAGACTATCGATCCTTCGCACTTTGATATCGACTTGCCGGAAGAGATTCTCAGTCAGGCGGTAGAAATGGAGGTAACTGACAATATGGCCAGTCAGGAAGGAACGAAACTGATGGATATCTCATTGCCCGTCGGATCGCTCGTTATGCTCATCCGCAGAGCCGATAAATATTTGGTTCCGAAAGGCCATACGCTTGTGAGACCGGGTGACTATCTGCTTGTTATCACGGAAGACCGTTCTGCAATTGTACAGTCCGAACAACACCTCGCATGGCAACTCGAGTTCATTGATAATCCATATACATTCTTCCTTCAGAAGCATGCCGAATTGAAGGAATATACTCAGAATAAAAACAGAAAAAAAATATAAAATATGGCAAAATCCACCGTATTCCTTACCGGTGCAACCGGTACAATGGGCTGGGCCGGTCTGCATGAACTGCTCGCTCATAAAGAGAATTACAACATCCGCATCCTGGCACGTCGCAGTGAGAAGAACTTGAAGAAACTCGCTCCTATTCAGGATCAGATTGAGATAGTGTGGGGTGACCTCACCAAATATGAAGATGTCCTCAAGGGCGTAACGGGTGCCGACTTCGTTTTCCATGTAGGCGGCATGGTGTCGCCGATGGCCGACTATCGTCCGAAGGCAACCCGCCGCACCAATATCACCGCGGCCGAAAACATTACTAAGGCGGTTTTGGCTCAGGAAAAGCAGCCGAAGGTGGTTTATATCGGCAGTGTTGCCCAGATGGGTGACCGTCGTGAGCCGCTCCATTGGGGCCGCACCGGCGATCCTATTTGCGTGAGCGCTTACGATCACTATGGTGTCACGAAAGCGATGGCTGAGCGTATCATTACCAACTCGGGCATCAAGCAGTGGGTTTCCCTCCGTCAGTCGGGTATCCTCTATCCTGCTATTCTCAAAAACTATGATCCGATTATGTTCCACGTGCCAATCCGGGGTGTCTTGGAATGGGCTACCGTTGAAGACTCCGGCCGCTTGATCGAGCGCATCTGCCGTCCCGAAGTGCCCGCTGAGTTTTGGAACCGCTACTACAATATCGGCTCGGGCGACCAGTACCGCATTTCCAACTATAAGTTCGAAATTCTCCTTCTGAAGGCAATCGGTTGCCCTCCTCCTACCCGCATCTTCAATGCCAACTGGTTCACTACCCGCAATTTCCACGGCATGTGGTATTACGATGGCGACGTGCTCGAAAATTATATCCACTTCCGTGCGAATGAGCCGATTGAAGATTACTTCAAAAAGATGGCTAAGTCGGACACCTTGCCTACCGGCCTGAAGATTGCCGTACGCAGCAAACTCGTATATGCATCTTACCTCGTGCCGCACATCGTGAAGCTTGCCATGTATGCGATGGCCATGTCGAAAGAACACGGCACGCAGTGGTGGATACGCCACAACAAACAGCAGCGCATAAGTGCCTACTACGGCAGCCTTGAGGCCTATAAGGCCATTAAGCCGTGGAGCGAAACCGACCTTTCGGAGCCCTCTCGCGAGAATATCGTGCTCCTCGATCATGGTTACGACGAGAACAAGCCGATGGAAGATTTCACTATCGAAGACATGCAGAAAGCAGCCGCTTTCCGCGGCGGCAAGTGCTTGAGCGAAACGATGGTGAAGGGCGATTGGGACACCCAACTCGAATGGGAAGCTGCCAATGGAGAGCGCTTTATGGCTACTCCGCGCCTTATCCTTCTCGGAGGTCACTGGGCCCCGTCGGATATGCCTTGGCCGTATGAAGGCGAAGAAAACTGCCGCCCGTGGCATTGGGACGAAGTGGCTAAGCACAATCCCTTCTTTGCGCAGCTTTGGGCACCGCTTCATGATGCCGATGAAAACAATGTTTACGACTACCACGTATTTGACGGCTGGGAGAAATAAATAAGATTCTGAATGTATTTCGACGAACTGGATTTATCCGACGAGATTCTGGATGCCCTCTGGGACATGCACTTCGACGAGTGTACTCCCGTGCAGGCCGCCACTATCCCCGTTATCCTCGAAGGGCGTGATGTCATCTCTTGCGCCCAGACCGGTACGGGCAAAACGGCCGCATATATCCTCCCGCTGCTCAACAATCTTCAGACCGACGACCACGATCCGCACAAGGTGAATGCCATCATCATGGCACCTACCCGCGAACTGGCGCAACAGATCGACCAGCAAATGGAAGGCTTCAGTTACTATGCGCCCTTCTCTTCCGTGGCCATCTACGGTGGTAACGACGGTAATGCATGGGGGCAGCAGACACGCGGTCTGAAGCAGGGTGCTGACGTGGTGATTGCTACACCCGGTCGCCTTCTATCTCATCTCAATCTTTCCGAAGTGGATCTTTCGGGAGTGAAATATTTCATCTTGGATGAGGCCGACCGCATGCTCGATATGGGCTTTTTCGACGACATCATGAGTATCGTGAAGCGTCTGCCGAAAGAGCGCCAGACTATTCTTTTCTCGGCCACTATGCCCAAGGAACTGCGTCAGTTGGCCAAGACGTTCATGCATGATCCGGCAGAAGTGAACATCGCTATCAGCCGTCCGCCCGAGACCATCCACCAGATGGCCTACGTCTGCTACGAAGGACAAAAGACGCTCCTCGTGAAGAATATCCTCCTGGCTCGCAGGCTCAACAAAGTGATTCTCTTTGCCGGCCGTAAGACCACAGTCAAAGACCTTTGGCGTGAGTTGCGTCATATCGGCCTCGAAGTGCGCGCCATGCATTCCGACCTCGAGCAGAAAGAGCGCGAAGAAGTGATGCTTGATTTCCGCAACGGCAAAATAGATGTGCTCGTTGCAACCGACATCGTTGCTCGCGGTATTGATGTGGATGACATCCCGTTGGTGATCAACTACGATGTGCCCCGTGATGCGGAAGACTATGTGCACCGCATTGGTCGTACGGCACGTGGCGGCACCGGCAGTGCGGAGGCAGAAGAAGGTCCGCAAGGCAAGTCTGGCGAGGCAATCACGCTCGTAAGCGAGAAAGATCAGAACTATTTCGGCCGTATTGAGGCATTTCTTGAATATGAGGTAGAAAAACTCCCGATGCCGGAAGGCCTTGAGCCCGGACCCGAATACAATCCGAAGAAGAAAGGCGGGAAAGGTGGCCGTGGCAGCAAAAAGAAGAGTGCTTCCAAGAAAACCGAGAAGAAGCCGCAGCAGACGGAAGCTCCGGTGGAGCAGAAAGGCAAAGGGAAGCCTCACGGCAAGAAGAGCCACAGGTCTCAGAAAGATCAGTCTGCACCTGCAGCAGAGGCTCCGAAAGTCGCGGAAGCGCAACCCGCCGAAGTCGTGCAGCAACAACCGCCGAAAAAGCGCAAGTCGCATCGTGGCGGAAAGCACCACCGCAAACCACTGGCCAAACAGGCTGAGGCTCCGGCCGCAGAATAAGCTCCGGCAAACATATAAAGGCAGCGCCCTACATCGAAAAGATGCGGGGCGCTGTTGTTGTCTTCGTACGTGCGCACGCGATAGTTAATTATGTGCAGAGGCGGCTTCTTCTGCTTTCTCCTTTTTCTCTTGCTCTCGGCGGGCCTTCTGTTTCTCGGCATCGCGACCATAGGCGGCCACAATCTGCTCTACGAGCGGGTGGCGGACAATGTCTTTCTGCGAAAACTCTACGAACGATATTCCTTTTATTCCGCGGAGCACCTCGCATGCGTCTTTCAGTCCGCTGCGTTGCGACAGCGGAAGGTCAATCTGCGTAAGGTCGCCCGTTACGATCATCTTGCCGCCCATACCGAGGCGGGTGAGGAACATCTTGATTTGCGGAACGGTGGTGTTCTGCGCTTCATCGAGGATCACTACGGCATCGGAGAGCGTGCGACCGCGCATGAAAGCGAGGGGCGCAATCTGAATCACGCCCTTCTCCATATACTCCTGAAGCTTGGCTTGCGGCAGCATGTCCTCGAGGGCATCGTAGAGCGGCTGCAGATAGGGGTCGATTTTCTCCTTCATGTCGCCCGGAAGGAAACCGAGTTTCTCGCCGGCTTCTACGGCCGGGCGGGAAAGGATGATCTTGCGGACCTCCTTGTTCTTGAGGGCGCGTACGGCGAGCGCGATGGCTACGTACGTCTTGCCCGAACCGGCAGGACCGATGGCGAAGAGCAGGTCGGATGTGTCGTAGTCGCGCAGGAGCTTCTGCTGATTGGCCGTGCGGGCAAGAATCGACTTACCGTTGGTGCCGTGGAGGATGAGGTTGTCGTGGCGGAAGGCCTGCGGTTCGCCGCCCTTGATAAGCTCGAGGATGAGCTCGGGTGTAAGGGTATTGTGCTCTGTGCAGAAGGCCTCGGCCTTACGGAGGTCGGCTTCAAACTTGCCGATCTCTTCCTCCGATCCGCTCACCTTGATGGTATAGCCGCGGGCCACCACACGCACCTGGGGGTGCATGTTCCTGAGGCAGATGATGTTCTGGTTGTTGACGCCGTAAAGCGTTTGGGTGTCAACGTTCTCGTTGAGTTCTATTATCTGGTCTGACATAGTTGTTGGTAAGAGGGGAGGGATGGCAGGTGGACGTAGCCGGTAGGGCTTACCTCGCACGCTTGGTGCTCTTTCCCGTTACTCAAAATGAAATAGGCTACATGGAGCCTGCGGTTGTAGACGCTCAC
This sequence comes from Candidatus Colicola faecequi, assembly GCA_018064985.1. Taxonomy (GTDB): domain Bacteria; phylum Bacteroidota; class Bacteroidia; order Bacteroidales; family Paludibacteraceae; genus Colicola; species Colicola faecequi. Next base: position 29,284 of record JAGHUE010000037.1, read on the forward strand.
CTGGTCGAAAACGTGCTGGGTGAGGCTTACGGTCGGGGCTTTGAACTCGATGATGCAGACGGGGCGGAGGGTGTTGTCGTAGACGATGGCATCACACCTCTTCTTGAGGTCGGCCACTTCTATCGGAGCCTCCACGGCTATCTTCTCCTCGGGGAAGCCCTGTTCCACGAGCGCGTGGAGAAAATTCTGGCGCACCCACTCTTCCGGCGTAAGGCGCACGAACTTACGGCGCCATACGCAGAAGATATAGTCTTTATCGTTTTGTTTGCGGATAGAAGGGGTGTACACGGAGAATGGTTTTACTTCAACATTGATTTCATCAACGTTGCCAATAAAAACTTCGGCGAGTTGCGCAAGCAACGCTATGACGGCTACTTGCACTCGCCTTGAATTTTACTTCTTTTGCCAGTTGTCCTTGAGGGAAGCCGTGCGGTTGAACACAAGCTTCTCTGCCGTGGTGTCCGGGTCGGTTACAAAGTAACCCTGCTTGAGGAACTGATAGTGATGCTGCTCGGCGATGCCGTCAGTGATGACGGGAGCGTGCATTTCCTTGCGGAGGGCTGCTTCTACCTTGCAAGTTACTACTTTGAGGCTGTCCGGGTTGAGCAGTTCACGGAAGTCGCCT
>JAGHUE010000126.1 GCA_018064985.1 Candidatus Colicola faecequi
AGGTTCTAGATGAGCCAACCGGTATTGCACAGGACTCATCTTCAACCGGAGTTTTATTCGGTCGTTATTGTAATAAGTTATATACTTCTTCAACGCTATGATAAATGAGGGAACATCAGCAAAATCTCCGGCATATAGCAACTCGTTTTTCATCAGTCCGAAAAAGTTTTCCATCATCGCGTTGTCCAGACAATTACCCTTGCGGGACATGCTCTGCAAAATGCCATTTTGATTTAGGATATGCTGGTATTTCTCATGTTGGTAATGCCAGCCCTGATCCGAGTGTATAATAAGCCCTCTAAGGCATGTACGCTGCTTCAAAGCCTTCTTCATCATGGCTAGCACAAGGGGCAGATTCGGGCTATCAGAAACCGTATAACTGATAATCTCTCCATTCCACATGTCTAGCACTGCAGACAGATAGCAGCGATGCCCTTTAACCACCATTTGCGTAACATCTGTCGCCCACTTCTGATTTGGACCGGTCGTCGCAAAATCTCGATTCAAAATATTGGGGGCAACTTTGCCGACTATGCCGTGGAATGAGTTGTATCTTCTCTTGGGCCGCTTCGCAAAAAGTCCCATCTCATGCATCAGACGAGCAACGACTTTGTGGTTTATTATCTCTCCTTGGAGGCGCAACTGCAGGCACACTCTGCGAGAGCCGTAGCGTTGGTCATGACCATGATAAATTTGAGCTATGAGTTCGCGAATGCGACCGTATTTATCCGCTTTTGGCTTGATGTGATAGAAGAATGTCGACCTGGCCATCCGCTTGATTTTGAGCAATATATCAAGACGATGATAGGGCCTTAATGATTGGATGGCTTCTGCCCAATCCTTCGTAGTTGGGCGTCTTTTTCGTTCATTAAAGCCCTTACTTTTTTTAATAGATCCAATTCCGCACGGAGATACTCATTCTCTTCTTTAAGTTTCTCCAGCTCAGTATTCGCAGCTTTCTTTTTGGGACGTGCCATTTTTTTCTTTGCCTGTTCTTGGGGTGTTTGCGACTGCAAAGATACACTTTTTTCTTGCTTTTTGCAAGTGCGATGGCATTTCTTACTCATTTTTGCCATTACATCATGAGTCGGCAATAGACCATCATAACCATAAGCATCATAGCAATGGTACCATCGAATAACTGTGTGAGGGGTAACTTTCAATTTCTTTGACACAGCATGGAAAGAATAGCCTTTCTGAACCAATTGGATGGCCTCTAATCGATCTTCTATTGGATGCATAATAGAAAGTTTTGGTGTCTAACTTTCTGGGTACATCTCACTGTCCCCAATTTGTAACTTTCAAGATTTGTATGCGCATTGAGGAAGCTATCATATACGCTATCATGCAGGACGGGCACGGCAAAACGACTGACCGGATAGCCGACCTGATCAATGCCAACGGCTGGCATGTGCGTAAAGACGGTCAGCCCGTCTCGAGCAGGCAAGTATATGCCGTGATCATGCGCTATCCGGACATCTTCTGCAAAGAAGAAGGCCGAATACGGGTGATGCTCTGATAGTTTGCAACTATCCTGCAACTTAATTGCACCCTCATTGTTGCTTGATTGCGCGGAGAAGCGTAATTTTGCTTAACCAAAGAAATTAAAACAACACATGTCTCTCATTGGTGATTTTATGGAAAGCATACGAACGGAAGAGATTGTGCCGGCTGAAGCAATTCAGACGGAACGCAACAGTTCGTGCTATGCTTTTGTGGACGTAGAGGTGGGAATAAAAGACCACAAGATCCATGACATCGGAGCTGTTCGATGGGATGGCGGTATGTTCCATAAGAACTCCAAACTGGAGCTTATGGCGCAATTGAGAGACATCGATTACATCTGCGGCCACAACATTATTCACCATGATGCTCGTTACCTTCTGGGTGACGAGAAAGATAATTGGGCAATGGTAGATACACTCTACATGTCGCCATTGCTATTCCCGGAAAGACCTTACCATAAGCTCGTGAAGGATGATAAACTCATGAGCGACCAGATGAACAACCCCGTAAACGACTGCGAGAAGGCCAGGGACCTTCTGATGGATGAGATCAGCCGATGGCAGATGCTTTCGGAGGAGAAACAGGTAATCTTTGCCTCGCTCTTGTATGATAAGCTGGAGTTTGCCGGTTTTATGGAGATGGTAGGTGCCAAGGTTGTTAAAACCGGTTTGGCTCCGCGAATAAAAGAAGCGTATAGGGGGAAAATCTGCCAGAATGCAGATTTGAAGACGTTGGTTCGGCTTTATCCAATAGAGCTTGCATTTGCATTAGCGCTTGTTGACACTACCGACTACCGATCGATTACTCCCTCATGGGTACTCCACAACTATCCATCGGTAGAGAATGTGGTGAAGCTGCTTCGTCATACGCGTTGTGCACAGGGCTGTGAGTACTGCAATACTGAACTAGATTTGCATCACAACCTGAAACGCTTCTTCGGCTATGATGAGTTCCGCACATATGAAGGCGAGCCGCTGCAGGAGAATGCTGCAAGGGCAGCAGTCGATGGGAAATCGCTGCTGGCTATCTTCCCAACAGGCGGCGGCAAGTCGCTTACGTTCCAGCTCCCGGCGCTGATAGAGGGACGCACGGTACATGGTCTGACCGTGGTGATTTCTCCCTTACAGTCGTTGATGAAAGATCAGGTAGACAACTTGGGAAACCGCGGAATTCTTGATGCTGTGACAATAAATGGCATGCTTGATCCGCTTTCTCGTGCAGAGGCAATTGAGCGCGTAAGCAGTGGTGAAGCTTCGCTTCTCTATATAGCTCCCGAGATGCTTCGGTCGAGCACCATTGAGAAGATTTTGCTTGCTCGTCATGTGGTCCGTTTCGTAATTGATGAGGCCCATTGCTTCTCATCTTGGGGACATGATTTCCGAGTAGATTACCTCTATATAGGCAACTTTATCAAACGCTATGAGGAGAAGAAAGGCTGCAAGGAGGCAATCCCGGTATCGTGCTTCACGGCTACCGCAAAGCAGAAGGTAATACAAGATATTTGCGATTACTTCAAGAAAACGCTCGATCTGAACCTCGAGCTCTATGCATCGAAGGCAACCCGTACGAATCTTCGCTACTCGGTAATCCATTCGGAAACGGATGAGGACAAATATGTAAAACTGCGTTCGCTGGTAGCAGAATCCAATTGCCCGACGATTGTATACGTATCGAGAACGAAGCGTACGAAAGAGCTCGCGCAACGTCTGACAAGAGACGGCTACAGAGCCACTTACTTCAACGGCAAACTGGATCCGGATGAGAAGATTGTCAACCAGGAAGCCTTCATGACGGACCAGGTGCAGATTATCGTGGCAACTTCCGCATTCGGTATGGGTGTGGATAAGAGCGATGTGGGCTTGGTTATTCACTATGATATTTCCGATTCGCTTGAGAACTATGTACAGGAAGCCGGTAGAGCAGGGCGCGACCCACATCTGCAGGCTAAGTGCTACGTGCTCTATAGCGACAGCGACTTGGATAAACACTTCATTCTGCTCAACCAGACCAAATTGAGTTTGAGCGAAATCCAGCAGGTATGGCGAGCTATCAAGATGCTCACCACCCAGCGAGAACGAGTTTGCTGCTCTGCACTTGAGATTGCCCGTGCTGCCGGATGGGACGATTCGGTTCCTGATTTAGAAACACGTGTGAAGACGGCTTTATCGGCCCTCGAACAGAGCGCATATATCGAACGAGCCAACAATGTGCCGCATGTGTATGCAACGGGCATTACCGTGAAGAACGTAGATGAAGCCCGCGAGCGAATCACGAATTCTGTGCTGTTCGAGAAGGAGGAGATAGAGAAGGCCGTAAGAGTAATCAAGTCGCTTATATCGCAGAAGAGCAAAGCGAAAGCACAAGATCCGGAAGCAGAAGCCCGTATCGATTACCTGGCAGATATTCTTGGACTGAGCAAGACGGAAGTAATATCCGTTGTGAGCCGTATGCGCCAGGAGGGTATTCTGGCCGATTCCAGAGATATATCCGCTTTCCTCCTCGATGAGAACAATGCCGATAAGAAATCGACTAAGATGCTTGAGCGTTTCGCTAAGCTCGAGCGCTACCTGCATAGCCAGCTTTCCACAGACAAACTGCAGAGCACGTATAAGCAGCTCAATGATAATGCGCAAAAAGAGGATATCAGTACGTCTACAGAAAAAGATATCCGAACGTTGGTGCATTTCCTTGCCGTAAAAGACTATGTCTTTAGAAAAGAAGATGTGGGTACTCACACAGTTGAGTTGAAGCTTCAGACAAGCCGCGAAGCAACGTTGGAACGTTTTGAGAAACGTATTGATATCTGTAGGTTTACGATAGACTGGCTTTATCAGCTAGCAGCCCGAACGAAGATTGAAGGCGGCAACAACAAGGCGGTACAGTTCTCTATCCTGGAGCTGCTGAAAGACTATAAGAATTCGATGTTCGCAGCCGGCAGAGAGGTAACGATTTCCGATATTGAGGAGTCGCTTCTCTATATGTCGAAGATTGGAGCGTTGAAGCTTGAAGGCGGTTTCCTCGTGCTCTACAATGCTATGGCTATCCGAAGAAAAGAGGATCGCTCGAAGCAATACAAGAAAGCCGATTACCGCATGCTGGATGAGTTCTACAAGATGAAGACTCAGCAGGTGCACATTGTAGGCGAATACGCCAACCTGATGGTGAAGGACTATAATGCCGCACTTCGATTTGTGCAGGACTATTTCCACATGGACTATAAGAAGTTCATAGCGCAATACTTCAAGGGCGAACGTCAGGCTGATCTGGATAAGAATATCACCCCGCAGAAATATAAGAAGCTCTTCGAACAACTGTCACCCAAGCAGAGGGAAATCATTGAAAACAAAGAATCTCGTTGTATTGTAGTGGCTGCAGGACCGGGTAGTGGAAAGACCCGTGTGCTTGTTCATAAACTGGCCTCGCTTCTCCTGATGGAAGATGTAAAGCATGAGCAGCTACTGATGCTGACGTTCTCCCGTGCTGCAGCTACGGAGTTCAAGCAAAGACTGATGGACCTCATCGGTAATGCGGCTCATTTCGTAGAGATTAAGACGTTCCATGCTTATTGCTTTGATTTGCTTGGCCGAATAGGTAATTTGGAGGACGCAAAGGCTGTAGTAGCCAAGGCTGCTGCTATGATTAACGATGGTGAAGTGGAGCCGTCGAAGATAGCCAAGACCGTACTGGTAATAGACGAGGCACAAGATATGAGCGAAGACGAGTATGCTCTCGTTCATGCGCTTATGTCGAGAAACGAAGAGATGCGCGTAATCGCCGTAGGCGATGACGACCAGAATATCTACCAGTTCCGCGGATCTGATTCGAAATATCTGGCGAAACTGAAGGACGAAGAAGGAAGCTGCTTTGTTGAGATGGTGGACAACTATCGGAGCAGCCGACACGTGGTTGCTTATGCCAACGAGTATGTGAAGAAGATTGTTCGCAGAATGAAGACCACTCCTATTCATTCCATGAGCAAAGAAGACGGTTGGGTAGGGATCACGTATCACAATTCGGAAAGCATGTATCAGCCGCTTGTGGAAGAACTTCTGATGCAACGAAATGGCGGCTCGATGAGTGTGCTTACGCAAACCAATGAGGAAGCGTTGACGCTTGTGGCTCTTTTGAGAAAGCACGGCTTAAACAGCAAGCTGATTCAGAGCCTTGACGGGTTTGCATTCTGGAACATAATGGAGGTTCGGTATTTCCTCAAATATCTCAGCAAGGAGGTGAAGTCCCCGGTTATTCCGGATGTGATATGGGAGAAAGCCAAACGAGCCACTTATCAGATGTATGATGGTAGCACCAGCTTACCGTATCTGAAGCGATGTGTGGAGTGCTTTGAGAGCATGAACAAGCTTAAGTACTACAGCGATTTCCGTGAGTTTATATTGGAGTCTTCTGTGGAGGACTTCTGCGACATCTCGAATGCGGATGTTGTTGTATCAACTATTCATAAGGCAAAAGGCCGTGAGTTTGACGATGTATACATGCTCATTGATGGACAGAAGTGCGTTACGGATGACAATTTGCGTAGAAGATATGTAGGTATCACCCGAGCTAAAAAGCGCTTGTTTGTTCACACGAGTGATGCTTCGTTCCATATTAACGGATACGATAGCTACCAGATTGATAATCAGCAATATTCTATGCCGGACGAGGTTGTGCTTCAGCTCTCGCATAAGGACGTTATTCTTGACTATTTCAAGGGAAAGAAGGCGGCTATCCTTGAAAGAAGAGCAGGGGATGAGCTTCGCTATTACGACAACATGCTTTATGATGCGAAGGGTAGCGTTGGACTGGCAAAATTGTCGGCAAAGATGCAAGGTGAATTGGTAGCTTGGCAGGAGAAAGGCTATGAAGTGAAGTCGTCGAATATTCGCTTTATCGTAGCTTGGAAGCCGAAGGACTCAGCCAAGAATGATCCGGAATATGCGGTATTGCTAGCCGACCTGAAATTGCAAAAGAAATAACAAACTAAACACACTATACCATGATTGATGCAGAGAAAACCAAAGTTGCAAAAGAGTGGATTTTGCAATTGGCAAATGGAGTGAATCCTTTGAATAATGCTCCGTTGAACGATAGTGATATCGTGAATGATGTACACATCTCTCGCTGTTTGTTTTACGTAGCCGAGGTGCTCGAGAGTTCTATGCAAGTGAAAAAATCTCATGCTGAAAAACGTTATGAGTGCGAATTCCATCTGGCAGCAGGAGAGTCTGAGCATGTTACGCTCTACGAACAAACCGGAATTTCCCTTTTTGTTCGTGAGATTAACAGGGTGATACCTCCAAATATGCGTCCGATAAGTGTTAATCAGGTTCAACAATGGCTTTTGAAAGAGGGCTATATTTCTGAGGTGGTATTGCCTGATAATAAGAAGACAAAACAGGCAACCGAGAAGGGCAAGGAGATTGGTATTTCTTCTGATTGGAAAGAGGGGCAAGGCGGTCGCCAGTACTATGCAACTTCTTACACTCAAGAAGCTCAAAAATTCTTGTTGGCCAACATTAATCTAATGGTGGAGTAATAAACTAATTTGATGGAATTTGTTCCCTCCGGGCTGAGGCTCTCGGGAAGATTCCGCAAGGAACATTAGAGGCTTTGGCCTTGAGGGGACTTTTTCTACTCACCATCCCGCTATCACCTAAAAAGGTGACACATTCAAAACAGTCCGGACGATGACACAGGTGCAACGAAGCTGTTTCCGAGAATAAAACGCAATGAGACTTTGGACAAGACAACATTATGACTTCTACCGTCAGTTGCTTTCAACGGGCGTAGCCTACACTTCTGTCGTTTCAGAACTTGCTAAAGACAGCTGTGGGGCGTATGATTGGATAACGGAACAGATGAGAGAACGGATAGGCGAACCTCCTCTCCCTGAGATTTTTACTCCTGTATGGGCTTGGTATCAATACAATAGTAAGAAGAGCGCCAGACCGCCTTATACTCCATACGGTTACGATACTTTTGAAAGTGTGATGCTCGAACTTGAAGTTCCGGACGAACAAGTACTTCTGTCCGGGTTTATGCTTTGGCATCACTGCTTGAACGGTTGGCCAATTGCCTCAAAAGCTGAGATGAAAGAGTTGGACAAAGAGATTGACGCTTTCAGAGATTCGCATCCGGGGAAATTCTATGACGACTATCCTCAGGATCTCAAGGATAAAGTTTCGGCAACGTGGGTAAGAGTTTTTGACCTCCACGCTCGAGACCCGTACTACGCAACAAGGCACCCCAAAAACCGAAGTATCCAAGCCACTCTATGGCTGGTTCGCAAAGAATGGGTGAAGTCTGCGGTAAAGATTATTGTCGACGAAAAGAAAAATGTGCATCTATACCCTTTGGAGTAAATGTGCAATCGCTGCCAGACACCTTTTGAACGTCTTATGAAAAGCCTTCCTCTCCCGCTGTCTGCCGCATTCGGCACTTGGGCCGCACAGACTGAATCAAAGATTCATTAAAACGACCAAGGCCTCTGCTCTATGCGAAAATAGTGAAATTTTCGCATGTAACCCTTTGGGTAGAGCTATCGCTAAAGACGTGTAGGTGACACATTCAAAAAAGTCCGGCCGTATCAAGATGCTCGAGATCCTCGGCTACCGCATCGGCCTTTTCAAAGCGTAACTATATAAACACATCATCTACCTATCACCTAAAAAGGTGACAGGACTGTTTATAATATATGGAATCTACAGAAAGATATACCGGGAAGATAACCACGTTGGTGGGTAAGCGCAAATCCGGATGGATAGAATATCTGGAGGATGGCGAACAGAAGCGCATCTTCTTCAAAGGCTGCTCCAAATCCTATAAACTGATGGGTGGAGTAGTGGTCTCTT
>JAGHUE010000101.1 GCA_018064985.1 Candidatus Colicola faecequi
GTGCAGGCGTGGGGATGGTATATTCCCAGATTCCGTTGCGGCCCTTCTTCATCGGTTCGCTCGAGCCGTAGGGGTCGGCCATCCACGAGCCGGAAATCATTACCACGGTGGCGTAGTTGGCATCCAGGCGGAAAGTTACGCTGTCGCCTTTCAGTTCGGGCGAAACGAGTTTTGTTTCGCGGCGGAAATTGCCGAGTTCCTGTGCGGTAGCACAGATCACAATGGCTGTCAGAGCCATTACGGAAAGGATTTTTTTCATGATTCTATGATTTTACGGGGATTGCGTTTTTATGGTTTGCGCCGCAAAGATAGCTTTTTTTTGTGATATATGCAACTTTATCCCCCGAAAAACGGACCGGATGTTTGGCCGAATGCGAAAATTTGCGTAATTTCGCAGCGTGAAACGAAACGCAGCATATCGGTTGATAGGGCTCGGAGCGCTGGCGCTGAGCCTCGTGCTGCCGTCTTGCCGCCCCGCTCCCGCAGCAGAAGCAGCGGAGGCAGCGCCCTCGGTGCTCGACGAAGAGATGGCGGTGCTCCTCCGATGGGACGTCGGGGCGGTGGTGAGCGATTCGGCCGTGGCCCTTTTCTCGCTCGACAGTTGCTTCCGCTCCTCGCCGCTGCCGGATGCCGTTTTCGCCCGGATGGAAGGGCGCTCCTACCAGGAGGGTTGCCCCGTCGGCCGCGATGAGCTGCGCTATCTCCGCATGCTCCACCGCAACGATTCGCTCCGCCCGCAGCTGGGCGAGATGGTGGCCAACCGGATTATCGCCGACGAGCTGCTCGAGGCGTTCCGCACCATGTACGAGGGCGGCTACCCCATCCATCGGATGGTGCTCATCGACGATTACGGAGCCGACGACGGGCTGAGCATGGCGGCCAACAACACCTCCTGCTTCTGCTACCGCCGCGCGGGCCATCAGCGCAACCTCTCACGCCACAGCTGGGGCATGGCCGTGGACATCAATCCGCTGCAGAACCCCTATATCACGCGTTTCGGAGTGGAACCCGGAGAGGGGGCCGACTATGCCTACCGGCGCGACTCGCTCGCGGCCGTCTGCCCGCAGCTGATCACCACGGAAAGCCTGCCCTATCGCATGCTCCACGACCGCTTCGGTTTCCAGTGGGGCGGCCGATGGATGCACTCCCGCGACTACCAGCATTTCCAGAAATAAAATATGCCCGACGGTTGGTCGGGCATATTTTTTTGTGCATACGTGTCAGCCGGCATCAGAGCGGGCGGATGCTGATGGCATAGCCGCCGGAGGGTGCCTCGTAGAGCTTCAGACGGGTCTTTGAGGTGACGGTCTTTTGCGTGATAACATACGCTTGCGGGTTGGTGAGGTAATGTGCATCCTTCGCATCCTGATAGATGGTGGCCACGTATTTCTTGCCGGCAGGCAGGAAGTCGAGAGCTATCATGCTCGTACGTGCCGCTTCACCGCAAGTACCGCCTACGAAGTACTCGTCCTTACCCTTGGTCTTGCGGGCGATGGTGATGTACTCCATCGGTTCTGCCTCCAGATACCAGCTCCGATCCCAATCGAGGGCCACATCTTTGATGAATTGGAAAGCGTCCATGAATCGCTCGTAGTTCTCCGGCAGGTCGGCCGCCATCTGGAGCGGCGAATACATGGTCACGTAGAGCGAGAGTTGGTTACAGATGGTGGTGTTGCAATGATGATTGTTGTTGGGATTCATCTTGCTCATGTCCATCTCGAAGATGCCGGGGGTGTAGTCCATCGGTCCGCCGTTGAGGCGCGTGAAAGGCAGGATGCAGGTGTGGCCGGGCTTGATGCCGTGCGTAGCCTGATACTCGGTACCCATGGCCGACTCGTTGCCAATCCAGTTCGGATAGGTGCGGCAGATGCCGGTAGGGCGACTCGCCTCGTGTGCGTTCACCATGATATGGTGCTTGGCAGCCTCGGTGATGCAGTAGAGGTAGTGGTTGTTTTGCCACTGGCTGTAGTGCGTCTCGCCATGGAGGATATTGCCTACGTAGCCCGATTTCACAGCCGGATATCCGTACTTGTTCATCAAGCTGTATGCCTGCTCAAGCCAACGCTCGTAGTTGCGGATAGAGCCCGAAGTCTCATGATGCATGATCATATACACGCCCTTGGAATGTGCATACTCGTTGATGCGCTCGATGTCGAAGTCGGGATATGGGGTGAGGAAGTCGTAAACGTAGTCTTTCTCATGACCGAACCAGTCTTCCCATCCGATGTTCCAGCCCTCTACGAGCACGCCGTCAAAACCGTGTTCTGCGGCAAAATCGATGTAGCGGCATACGTTCTCGGTGGTAGCACCGTGCATGCCGTGAGGGGTCACTTTCGTGTAGTCAGTCACGCCTATCTGCACGCTCGGCAGATCGTTGGTATACGACCACTGGCTCTTACCGTTGATCATCTCCCACCATACGCCCACGTACTTGCACGGTTTGATCCATGAGGTATCATCCAGCTTGCAGGGGTCGTTGAGGTTGAGGGTCATGCGGTTTCCCAGCATATCCTTGGCTTCGCGTGCCACCTGCACGGTGCGCCAGGGCGAGGTGCAGGGCGTCTGCAGGTTGCCTTTGTTGCCCTGTGCGTCGGGGGTGAGGTGCGAGCGGAGGATGAACTGCTTATCGTCCACGTCAAGATGCATGGTGGCGTAGTTGATGCAGGCAGCCTCGTGGATGGTGAGCCAATAGTCGCCCTGCTTGAGGAGGAGGGCCGTCTGCACGCCCGTCTCGGAGAAGCCGCGCTGCGAGGCGTTGCCCAGGCGGGTACCCTCGGAAAGACCGCGTATCTCGGAGAGGCGACTCTTGGTGTACATATACTCCTGGGTGTCATAGTCGCCCGATATCCAGTAGGCCACGTCGTCACCCGTGAGGGCAAACTCGGTCAGCTCCTCGCGGATGGTGAAGTAGTTGAGGCCCAGTTGCGGGAACTCGTAGCGGAATGCCATACCGTCGTTGAAGAGGCGGAAACGGATGCGGATGTAGCGCGAGGGCGACGTCTGTCGGAGCGTAAAGCAATACTCGCGGTAGACGTTGCTGATGAGCTTCTCTTCGCCCCATACGGGAGCCCATTCTTCGGCGAAAGCGGTAGAGTCGATGCGGTCGATCTCGAAACCGGTGATGAGGCCGTTGGGGCGAGCGGCCATGCGGTTGCTGAAGTCGGCGGCTTCGTAGTTGAGCTGTCGTCCTTCGCCCTTGAGGTCGAGGCCGAGGTGCGAGGGGCGGAGGAGGGTATCCTGCTCGGCCATCAGAGTGTACGTCGGGCGGCCGCCCTCAAGGTAAAACGAGCCACGAAGATGGCCGTCGGGCGAGAGCATTGTCGTAGGTGCTGCCATGGCAAACGATGCGGCCAGCAGCATTGCGGAAAAGAGGTATTTCTTCATAGCGTTATTCGATGATGATCATGTCCCAATACTTGAGTGTCGGAACGGTGAAAGTAAGTTTTCCGTCTTTCTGCGCGAAGGGCAGCTCAACCAATGCACCGGCATGATAATCCGGTGATGCAACGTAGACATGGCTGACCTTTTCCTGCAATTCTACAGAAAGCGGGAACTTGGTAACCACGCGCGGAGCAGGCATCGAGCCGTCCATATCGCGCCAACTGAGCGAATTGGCATTGAGGAAGTTAAGCAAGTGAAGGATATAGCGCCCTTCCTGCTGGCGGCAGAATGTGGTCACTTTGCCCATCTTCGGGGGCCAAGCCACAATGCCTACCCCCTTCGATGCGTCAGCCGATACGGCCAGAGTTGCCTCCTTGTCGCCACCGCGGAGCAAGTTCTCGTAGGCAGTATGGAAATCATAATAGCGGATAATCTGCTCCTTCAGGCCGTCCGACATGCGAACACCCGTATAGGGGAAATACTCGCGGCAAAGCATATGATCGCCCAGCTCGAGGTGCGATCCGCCGAGGGCGAACATTACAGCATCCGTGAGAAGTACACCCGGCACGTTGAATTCGCAGTTGTCCATCGAGTAGTTCATGTAAGCAGCGAAGACCGTTTTAGCCAGATTCTTCGAATAGACATCGTTGGCCTTCACTATATTGCGCAAGTCAGAGAAGTTCTGCTCATACTCCCAGCACTCGTTGTAGGCCAAGGCCATGTGTCCGGTCTCGAGAATAGCCTGGCTGCCAAAACTGCCTACGGCGTTCATGATCAGGTCTTTCTGCGGATGGCGGTCGTACATGGCATTGACGAACTTGGCATAACCCGAGTTGAAGTTGATCTTCTGTCCGCTGTAGGTATAGCGGTCGCCTCGGTGGCCGAGCTGATCGATCTGATAGCCGTCGAAGTCGAAGTTTTGATAAACCTCCTCGTTGCGGTCGCCTATGTAACGGAGCCATTCATCGTTGGCCGGATCGAGCAGATAGATGTCGCTCTTCCAACTGCTGGGCAAGCCATGTCGATCTTGATAGCCATGATTGGCATCGTTGTACATACCCCACTCTTCCATCTTCACACCGTCTTTCTTCGCGTCATCAAGTGCTCCGAAACAAAGGTTGTAGAAAATGGACTTCATGCCATAGGCATGCTGAGCCGTGATGTAGTTTTTGATTACCTGGGTACTGTTGTCGCGGTTGGCAATATCCTTGAACGTAGCAAGAAGCTGACCGTTCTGCACAGGTGCCGGATAATGATGCTTCCAATGCCAGTCCTGGAACTGTACACCGTTGATATGACAGCGGTTGAGGAAAGCCATTTCATCGGCAATCTTGGCTTCCGTCTTCGACTTGTCGAAGGTAGCTACGAAACCGTAGCGCGGGAAGAGGTGCCAATCGGAACTGACGTCGATACCTACCGTGCCGATAATCTGCTGCGTTGTGTCGTTTTTCTGGCGATACACCTCAGCCAGATAGCCGCAGCCGTCAGTCTGCGGAGCCGTCCAAGTCCATTCCGTAGTATTCAGAGGCTCTTCTGCCACTACGCGTGAGCCATTACGGTAGCGAACGAAGGTGTTGTCGGTAGGTGTGCCGTCAGCTTTGAAGCGGATGGTAGCACCCGGAGCGTACATAGCCAGGTCGGTCTGGATATTCCAGCAGAGATCGGAAGTGATCTGCACCACTTTCGTCACCTGTCCGCCCGGCTTATCTGGATCCTCCGTCCCGCTCCCGGTATGGCAAGCCGAGAGCAGGATGGCGGATATAACAGTAAGGAACATAATCGAATTTTTCATACGTATCCGGTTACTTCTTTTCAATCGTTACTCGTTCGTGGAGCTGGTCGAGCGTGATGGTGTACTTGCCGCCTTCGGTGATACGCCACTTCATATCGATATCACTGACATTCACGTCAGCGCTCTGAGCGTACTGATAGCGGGTGATTGACTCGGAGTTCTTGTCGATGAAGAGAATCTGCTCCGGCTCACCGGTAGGCTCTTTGTCGCCCTGAACAGGCATAAACCAAGCACCGTTCCAATCGGATTGCTTATCACAACTGAACTTCAATTCACCAGCAAAAAGTGTACCAGTCCAGCTGAAAATGCTGTCATCTTCCTGAATCATTTCCGTCGCGTTGCCAAGATCCCATCCGTTAGGAGTAGCATCACCTACCATATACATGGCTGCAAACGGGGTGAATTCGCGCATGATCATACGCTCCTGAGCGGTGTGGATATCTACGCAGATCTTGTACATCTTGTTGCACTCGCCCGGCAGAAGCACCCACTTCGGATCGGGGTCATAGCCCTTGATGAACTGCATGCCTTCCGAGGTATACGGTGCGTTTTCCGTAGCAGCCTTGTAGTTGTTCTCCCAAGCGCCGCTGGCAGTACCGAACTTGAAGTCGTTGCCGAGAGTCCAGAAATGACCGATGCGGAAGAGGAACGGATCGAGCGGATCACGGTCCATCGGCCAGAAGTTCCAACCGGTCTCGTTGCCGATGAGATAGAGGTCGTCGAAGTCGGGCTTCACAGCCGATACTTCTTTCATCGTCAGCTTCATGGTGATGAGGTTGGCGGTAATCTCGTAGAGATGATCGGTGGTAATCTGCCACATCTTGTCCTGCTGACCTGCTTCCGTGCGCTGCGCGAGGTCCTCATCGGATGCGCCCGGCATATAGCCCGGCAGCATACCCTCGTTAGTGCAGATGAGCTTGAAGAAACCTTTCTTGAGCATAACGGTGGTCTTGAAATAACCCACTTCCTTCATTTCCATCGGGGTGGCATCGGCAAGCGTCCAACCGCCCGGAGTAGCGTTACCTACCAGGTAGAGGGTCTTGGTAATGGGCTTGTAGGGGATTACGGTGAAATCGCACTCCGCTACCTGCGTATCGAAGCCGTCGCCCTGTGCGGTGATGCGAGCGGACAAAGCGATTGCCTGACCCGGCTGACCGCCCTGCTCGATAGCGAACGTATTGATATCCTCTACGGTCCAAGTCTGCTCGAATTTCTCCGACTGACCGTTGAAGATCATCTGAGCAGCATCAAAACCTTCACCTGCACGAGCGATTTCGAGGCTGTAGTAGATGCGGTGACCGGTGCCGTTGTTGGTGCCGGAAGTCCAGCTGAGGGTGAGGCCGTTGCTGCTGTACTCGGTCTGATCCAGATAGAGCGTATCCTTATCGGCCGAGATAGCCAGCGGAGTATGGCCCTTGTCCAACTCTTTGAAGTCCTCGCGGCAGGCAGTAGCCAGGAGGGCTACCGCTGCCAATATGATATATATAAACTTTTTCATCTGTTTTTCAAATTGTCAAATTGAACATTTACAAATTGAATTAGTAGCCCGGGTTCTGGCCCATGAGCGGGTTGGCATCGCGTTCGGTCTGCGGGATCGGGAAGATCAGGCGGTCTTTGGTAGCGTTGGTCTTGCCGATCGAATGCAGGAAGTCCACTGCGTACTGGCCATCATTGATGCGAATCATATCAAACCAGCGATGACCTTCGAAAGCGAGTTCGATGCGACGCTCGTGGATAATGGCCTCACGCATCTCGTCCTGGCTCAAACCGGAGAGATCCTTCAAGCCGGCACGGCGGCGTACGCGGTTGATCGATGCGTATGCTTCTGCCGGGCGAACCTCGTTGAGTGCTTCGGCTTTCATCAGCAATACATCGGCAAAGCGGTATACCACGAAGTTGGCCGGCGAAGTATTGAAGTCGGGCGAGATAGCCTTCGTTACGAGGAACTTGCGCACATTGTAGCCGGTGTTGGAATAAGATGCCTTGTAGGGCTTATTTACGCCATCCGGATCCCATACCGGGCAACCGTCGTAGAAGATGGTGATGTCTTTGCGGAGGTCGCCTTCTTCATACTGGCGTACGAACTCTTCGGTAGGCTGATTCCAACCCCACGAACCGGCTACGAAATCGGAGTTGCGCGGTCCCATGAAAGTGCTCAACCAGCTCGACTGCGGGTTGTTGCCCCAGAAGTCGTATTCCTTGTCGCCGG
The DNA here is from genome assembly GCA_018064985.1 of Candidatus Colicola faecequi. Lineage (GTDB taxonomy): Bacteria > Bacteroidota > Bacteroidia > Bacteroidales > Paludibacteraceae > Colicola > Colicola faecequi. The sequence continues at coordinate 7,383 of JAGHUE010000101.1, forward strand.
AGAACTGCACTTCGAAGATCGACTCAGCGCCGTTGTGAATGGTAGCGTCGAAGTTGTCCTCATACTTGCACGACTCGAGATCGTAACCCATGTTCTCCACTTCGGTACACAGATCAGCTACAGCTTCGTAATACTCCTGACGGTTCATACCGTTGATCGACAATCCGTGGCCGGCAAGGGTAAGATATACGTTGGCCAACTCGGTGTAGCAAGCGTCTTTGGTAGCGCGGCCGAGATCCTTGGCAGCATACTCCTGCTTCATCGGCAGCAACTCGGCTGCACGCTTGAGATCGGCAATGATATTCTCGTAGTTGGTCTCGATCTTGTCGCGTGCGATAGCGGTGCTGGTGCCCGGCTCATACGGGGTGAGGCGAGTAGGCACAGCGCCGTAGAGGCGAACAAGGATAAAATAATAGTGCGCACGGAGGAAAAGCGCCTCGCCGAGGCACTGGTTGCGTACCGCTTCCGAGAGACCGTCGGCCGACTCCATACTCTGGATGAGGATGTTGCACTGACCGATACCTACCCACGGCGAGCGCCACATATAGAGCGCCATACCGTTGTCCGACAGCGTGGTGAAATTGGCTGCCTGTACTGTCTCGAGGCCGTCCGTACCGCCACCGGCACCTACATTGGAGTTGCCGGCTACAATATCAAGGGTCCATATACGCTGGTTGTACATGTTCGACGACTGGAGCGTGCGGTAGCAGGCATTAGCCATCGAGAGGGCTACAGCATCGGTAACTTCCACCGTAGGATCGACCTTGTCGAAAGGCTGACGATCGAGGAAATCGCATGCAGTAAACGTAGAAGAAAGTGCAGCCAGAGAGAGTGCTGCAATGCTCAGAGAGCTCTTCAGTATATTCTGTATTTTCATGATCGTATCTCCTTAGAAAGTGATGTTGAGTGAGAAATTATAGGTGCGAGCCAGCGGGTAGCGGTTGAGGTCGATACCGTTCTGCGCTACTTCGGGGTCGAAACCGGTGTACTTGGTGAGGGTGGCCACATTCTCGCAGGAGAAGCTCAGGCGGAGTTGCTCCATCGTAGCCTTCTTGATAAGCTTCTGCGGGAAGTTGTAAGCCAGCGTGAGGTTCTTCAGGCGGAGATACGAACCGTCTTCCACGTAGCGGTCGCTCACGCGGGTATTCTGGTTCGGGTCGCCGTATACGGCACGCGGCAGCTTGCCTGCGGTGTTGTCCGTGGTCCAGCGGTCGAGCACCTTGGTGGTCTGGTTGTAAGCGGCGGACATACCGGTCAGGTCGATATCGTTGGCATTGTAGATATCGTTGCCGGCTACGCCCTGCAGATAGAACGAGAACTCGAGGCCGAACTTCGTAGTGAGGGTATTGCCCATCGAGAACATCCACTGCGGATTGGGGTTACCGATTACGGTACGGTCTTCGTCGTTGATCATGCCGTCGTTGTTCAAGTCGCGGAAGCGGATGTCGCCCGGCTTCGCACCCGGCTGGTTGGCATGCTCGGCTACCTCGTCTTCGGTCTGGAAGATGCCGTCGGTCACGTAGCCGTAGAAGCAGTTGATCGGAAGGCCTTCCTTGAGGATGGTCACGTAGGAGTTGCCGATCTGGTTGATATAATAAGGTACCTCCGAGTTGAGGTCGAGGATGCGGTTGCGGTTGAAGGTCACGTTGAGCGAGGTCTCCCACTGTACGGGGCCGTTCTTGATATTTACCGAGTTGGCCGAGATTTCAAAACCGGCGTTGCGTACCTTACCCGCGTTGGCATAGGTCACAGAGGTGTCCTCAAAGCCGGAAGTGATAGGTACACTGGCTTTTACGAGCATGTCGGTAGTGGATTTCCAATACCAGTCGAAGCCCAGGGTCAGTCGGTTGTAAGCCATTGTCATATCGAAGCCCACGTTAGCCTGGCTTACCGTCTCCCAGTGGATATCCGGGTTGGCCAGCGTGCGGTAGATAAGGGCGTACTGGTTCATGGCTTCCGGATTGCCGTTGAACGGACCGAACGGATAAACGGAGGTCTCGTAGGTAGCCAGATAGCCGTAGTTGCTTACCGATGCCTGACTACCGGTCATACCGTAGCCGGCACGGAGCTTGAGGTCGTTTACGATATCCTGCTCGGGGAACCACTCCTCCTGCGAGAGGCGCCATGCGGCAGCACCGGAGGGGAAGCAACCCCAGCGGTGGTTGGCGCCGAAGCGGCTCGAACCGTCACCGCGGACGGTGAAGGTGAGCATATAGCGGTCTTTGTAGTTGTAGTTGGCGCGACCCATGAACGACATCAGCGCCCATTCGCTGCGCGAACCGCCGATGGTAGCCGGTTCCTGACCGTTGTCGAACTGGTTGACGTTGTCGAACATGAAGCCTTCTTTGGTCATGTTGCTCCATACGAAGTCGTTCCACTGCATCGACATACCGGCCATCACGTTGAGGTGGTGGTCACGCTTGAAAGTCTGATTGTAGGTGAAATAGTTGTCCCAGGTGTAGGTCATCGAGCGGTTGTTGCTCTGGTAGCGGCTCGAGATCTCGGTAGGCGACGGCTTCCACGGATAAGCGGGGCTGAAGCTGTCGGTGAACCAGAATTTCGCATCGTATGCGAACATCGTCTTGAATTTCAGCTGCGGGCAGAAAGTGATCTCTGCAGCGAGGCTGGTAAGGAGGTTGTAGCCCTTGGTGGCCGACTTGTACACCTCCATCGGGCCGATCGGGTTGCGGGTGGAGCCATACCACATGGCGTTGCCTTCCGGACCGGTCCATTCGCCCGCTTCGTCTTTGATATCGTAGATCGGGAGTGCACGGAGGCCATCGCTGATGCTGTAGGAGCCGGAGCTCTTGATGTCGTGAGAGAAGGTGAGCGCGTGGTCGAAGCGGAGCCATGAGAGCACCTGCGCATCGCTCTTCTCCTGAAGGGTAAAGCGCTTGTAGTCAGACGTTTTGATAAGGCCCTTATGCTCCTGATAACCTACCGACACATAGTAGTGGCTCTTCTCCGAGCCGCCCGAGTAGTTGAGGTTGTAGTTTTGGAGCACACCCATCTGCATCATCTCTTTCATCCAGTTGGTGGAGCGGGTGAGCTCGCTCGGATCGATCCAGTCGGGGTTGACAGCCTGGTCGGCGTTGTACATCATCTCGTTGTTGAGCTGTGCATACTGTGCGGAGGTGAGCATAGTAGGCATGTTCATGCCGGTCTGCATACCTACGCCGGCGTTGAGCGTGAGCTTGCCCTTGCCGCTTGCGCCGCTCTTCGTGGTGATCATCACTACGCCGTTGGCGCCGCGGCTACCGTAGATAGCCGTTGCCGATGCGTCTTTCAGTACGTCGAGGCGCTCCACGTCGTTCATATTGATGGCATTGATGCCGAGGTCGGTAGGGATACCGTCGATCACTACGAGCGGGTCGCAGTTGTTGATCGAACCCAAACCGCGGATCTTGATCGATACGTTGTCGCCCGGGCTGCCGGCGTCGATTACCTGCACACCAGACACCTTACCCTGCAATGCCTGACCGATATTGGCTACCGGTGCCTCCATATCTTTCTTGCCCATGGAGCCAACCGAACCGGTAAGGTCGGATTTGCGCATCGTGCCGTAGCCGACCACCACCACTTCATCGAGCAGCTCGGTGTCGTCCTGGAGGGTAACCGTAATGTTGTTCTTTCCGCCAAGCGCTATGGTTTGGCTCTTCATACCCATGTAGCTGATTTCGAGCGAGGCTTTCGTGTCGCACGAGAGGGCGAAACGGCCGTCGAAATCGGTAATGGTGCCGGTAGTTGTGCCGGCTACTACCACATTGGCACCGATCACGGGTTCGCCCTGCTGATCAACAACGACGCCCGTCACCTGCGACTGCGCCATTACCAGCGTACCCATCATCAGCCCCAAAATGGCCATCAGAAGTTTCTGCTTCATACCTTGTTATAAGAAATTGTGTTTATTCGGATAGCAGCCGGCCGACGGACTGCTCCGTCAGCCGACCGGGTTATTGATTCTTGCTTCTTTGTTCTTCAGCGAAGCGGTCTTTGCTCCTTTAGAGCTTCTGGCCGAGTACGCTGTACTTCTCGCCTTCGCGGATGATCACGATCTGTCCGTCGATGAAGAGCTTCTCTGCCTTGTTGGCCTCGGTGTTCTCCAGTGCGGTGCTGTATTCTACGGTCATCGTGCCTGCCTTGAGGTCGGCGGTGAGCTTGTAGTAGCCTGCGGTCATGTAGAACTTGTTGTCTTCAGAGAGCTTTACGAGTTCGAATACACCGCTGCCGGTAACAGGCGTACCTGCTGCTACGGCGCCCCATGCCTGGCTGCCGAAGTCTTTCTTTTCGAAGAACTTGAATTCGCCGTCGAAGAGCGGACCCTCATAGGTGAATACCGAGTCCTCGGAGGTGAGTTCGATCGAGTTGTCGTCGAAGCTCCAGCCGCCTACTGCGTCGCCGCACATATAGAGGGTGGTGCAAGGAGGAATGACTACGCTGGTGTCGCGCAATACGAGCGTACCTGCGTTCACGTCCACGATGAAATGATAAGGAGTGAGGTCGGCGATGAGCTCGGAGATGTTCCACTTGTTGTCGTCAGCCGGCTTGCAGAGGGTATAGGTACCTGCGCCGCTGATGATTTCGCCGTTCTCTACCGGGCCGTACTGTGCGCCCCAATCCGGCTGGTGGAGGAACTTGAATTCGCCTGCCTTGAGGAATACTACGCCATCGTAGATGCCTTCAGCCGACATATCGATACCTTCGCTGCTGGCGGGGTTCCAGCCGTAGGAGGTAGCGCTGCCGATCGGATAGATGGTAGCGGGCAGAGCGGCTGCGAAGTGCTGGTCGTCGCCGTTCTTGTCATCGAGGCCGGTGCCGTCGCTTACGGTGAGAGTCATAGCGGCTGCGTCGATCACGAGCTTGTAGCGACCGGCAGTTGCCTCCCATTTGTTGTCGGCATCATCGCCGCTGAGACGGGTCAACATGTTGTGAACGCCTGCGCTGAGTGCTTCGCCGTCAACGGTAGCTACGTAAGCGGGCTCCCAGGAGCTGCCGAAGAGGAACTTGATCTGGCCGTCGCTCAGGTCACCTACCCATTCGTAGGTGCCGGTCGGGTTGTTGTCGGCATCCACGTTGGTGTACATCGGCCAATTCTCGGTCTGCCATCCCGGTCCGGCAGGGCCGCAGAGGTATACACGGTTGGAATACTGAGCCATCATTGCGATAGCAGCAAAAGTCATGAGAAAACTGAGTAAATACTTTTTCATGATAATTTGGTTTTTGTTATTGATTGTGTTTTTGTTGGTTGTGCTTTTTTTGTTCAGCGCAGCAAAATTAGTATAATAAATGCGTCCATACAATAGTCGGGAAGAATTTGGGAGTATTGCCGAAACATCTATTACGCTCGTTTTCAGCATGTTATCATTTCATACCAGCCGTTTTTCCGACAGTTTTTGGGAGTGGATTTTAATTTTTTTCATGTATTATTTTGTCCAATCCAACTATTTTTTGTACCTTTGCAGCGCTAATCCGCAAAACACGTTTTTCTCGCTTATGAAGCATTTTCTCTTTGCCTGTCTGCTCGCCCTGCCGGCCCTGCAGGCTTTCCCCGCCGGAAGACCGTATGGCAGCTCCGACGTACTCCCGATGCTCGACCGGATGATCGGTCAGCGCCAGCTCTATATCGACCGGAAAGAAGCCGATATAGCCCATCAGAAAGAGCTCTACAGCGTGGCCTCGGGCATGCAGAAGTTCGGCATCTGCAGCCGCATCTACGAGTCGTACGACGGCTTCAACACCGATTCGGCGCTCCACTACAGCCAGGAGTGCCTCCGGCTGGCCCGGCAGATGGGCGATGAGGTGCTCATCCAGCGCAGCCTTATCTATGTATCGCGCTGCATGAGCATCAACTGCCTCTATGAGAGTGCGCAGCAGATCCTCGACGACATGGAGGGTCGCGTCTTCCCCGACAACCTCAACCTCTACGCCAAGGCGTACACTGCGCTCTGCTTCTGGGAGAGCGAGTTCACCACCCTGCCCGAGGTGAAAGAGCGCGACCGCGAGAATATCAGCCGCTTCCGCCGGCTCACTATCCTTACCGAAGACAGCTATGCATGGCGGCGCCAGGAGGAGGCTATTCTGCTGGCCGACAGCGCCCCCACCCGGGCGCTGGAGCTTCTCATGCCGGTGCTCGACAGCCTCCCTGCCGACGACGACAACGTCCGCTTCCTATCCAACAGTATCGGCTCTTTCTACGGTCGCCTCGGTCAGCAGGACTCGGCGCTCTACTACTATGCCGTCAGCGCCCTTGCCGACATGGAGCACGGCGTGATGGAGCATGCCTCGCTTCGCGAGGTGGCGCTTATTCTCTTCCGCCGGGGCGATGTGGAGCGTGCGTACCGCTATATGAACTGCTGTATAGAAGATGCGCAGTTCTGCAAAGCGCGCCTCCGTACGATCGAGATGGCCGGCGACATGCCCGTCATCCTCGATGCCTATCAGCTCAAGATAGCCCGCCAGCAGACGTTCCGCACCGTGATGCTGATCGTGCTCGCCTGCGGTCTGGCGCTGCTCATCCTCCTGCTCGCATGGAGCTACCGCTCGGGCAAGCGGTTGGCATCTGCCAGGGCCAAGGCGCTCTCCGCTTCGGAGCAGCTGAAGCAGGCCAACCTGCAGCTGCATGAGTCGCTCCGGCAGCTGGAGGAGTCCAACCAGTCGCTCCGCGACAGCAACCGTATCCGCTCCGCCTACGTGACGCAATATATGAAGGAGTGCTCCGATGCTATCGAGAAGTTGGGCGTCTACCATCAGAAGTTGCTCAAGACGGCCATGCAATCCAACTATCAGAAGCTCCTGGAGGCCATCAAATCGAGGGAATTTGTCGACGACAGTCTGAAGAGTTTTTATCAGCATTTCGACGACACATTCCTCTCGCTTTTCCCGCAGTTTGTGGAGGATTTCAATAAGTTGCTGAAGCCCAATCAGCAGTTCGAGCTGCCGCAAAACGCCCGCCTGAGCACGGAGCTCCGCATCTTCGCGCTCATCCGCCTGGGCATCACCGACAGCGAAGACATTGCCCATTTCCTCCGCCTCTCCACGAAGACGGTGTACAACTACCGCGCTGCGGTCCGCAACCGTGCCCTCGCCAGCCGCGACCTGCTGGAGGAGCACGTCATGCAGATCGGGTTGTAGCGGAGCTTTCGGGCAATATTTTCAGCAAGGGGAGACAATTCGCTCTCGCGGCAGAAGTAGATAAAATAGCGTATATTTATCGTCCGGGGTCTGTAGGTCTCCCGGCCAAGATTTGGAAACGAGTAAAATAAGTTATCCATTTGGTATGTAGACGTGCGCTTTCCCAAGGTAGCTTCCCCTATAAATAAAATTAAATCCATCCCTTCATTTGCAAAGGGATGGATTTGTTGTTTGATCAGCATTTTAAAAATATTTCCGCAACGAATTTCGGTCTTTTTCTTCTGTTAGCCTATCGAGTTCGGACCTACCAGCCCGCACATAAAATGCGGTTCGTGCGCTACATTGTCCGGAAATCGGAAATAAACGTTGTGCATCAGGCTTCCTAACGCCGGAAACAGCGAATTTAAAATCGCGGGTTTCATGTGTTGTGGCACGTTTACCGTTGCGAATGAAAGCATTTTGGGCAAGTTTTCAGGCATCCTGGGTGCTTCAG
>JAGHUE010000115.1 GCA_018064985.1 Candidatus Colicola faecequi
ACATGTACAACTCGGCAGGCCTCTACAACTTCCAGAAGAACCTCTACTCAGCAGGCGTATTCAACTCCATTCGTCCGAAGACTCTTCTCGAGCAGGACTACAACTGGCAAGATGAGTTCTTCCACACCGGTATTATCCAGGACTACTATGTAGCAGTATCCGGCGGTACGAAGAAGCTCGGCTACTATGCTTCTGCCGATTACTACGGAGAAGAAGGTACGATGGTAGGCACCGGCATGAAGAAGGTATCCGGCCGCTTCAATATGAACGCCGACCTCTTCAAGTGGCTCGACATGAACCTCCGCGTAAACTTCGACAAGTCGACCGTAAACTACGAATCAAGCTGGACCATGCTTGACGACGCATTCAACAAGATGCCTTGGGATAACCCATACGACGAAGTAAACGGCGGTTACCTCTACGTATCCAACGACAAGCGCTCGGATAACAACAAGCCTTGGTATTCTCAGAGTATGTGGAACTCTCTCCAGTCGTCGATGTACAACTACAACAAGTCTGACAACTTCAGCTTCAGCACTGATATTCAGTTTAACGTACATTTCACCGATTGGCTGACCCTCACCTCTACCAACCGCTTCGGCTACAGCAGCTACAAGGGCACTGCTTACGTTGATCCTCGCACGTTTGACTCGCAATATAAGAACGGTCACCTCTCCAACAATATCGGCCTCAGCCGCTCGTTCGGCACTACCGATATTCTCAAGGCTTCTTACCAGTGGGCAGAACACTCCGTAAGCGGTATGCTCGGTTGGGAGTGGGGCACCTGGGGCAACGAGTACACCTATGCTTCGGGTGTAGGTATGCCTAACGGCGTAGACGCACTCAACGCTACCTCTCCTTACTCGGTATCCGGCTATAAGATCCCGGGTGCAAGTTGGGCCGCATTCGTACAGGCACAGTATGACTACGCAAAGCGCTATTTCGTAACGGCTACTTTCCGTACGGAGGCTTCCTCCGCATTCGCTAAGGGCCACCGCGTAGGCTACTTCCCCTCTGTAGCAGCCAGCTGGCTTATCTCCAACGAAGGCTTCATGAAGGACCAGAAGGTAGTAAACCTCCTCAAGCTTCGCGCAAGCTACGGTGTGACCGGTAACAACAACATCCCGGCATATCAGTACCTCGCTACCTACGCTCTGAGCAAGCTCTATCAGAATCAGGTAGCAGCAGACCCGAGCCGCTTGGCTAACCCGCTTCTCGCATGGGAGCGCGCCAACATGGCAGCCGTAGGTATCGACTTGGCTCTGATCAACCGCATCGACATGTCGATTGACCTCTATAATACCGACAACGTAGCACTTCTTCTTGACGTACCTGTAGCTCCGTCGACCGGCTTCTTCGAGAAGACCGCCAACGCAGGTTCGGTTCGCAACCAGGGTATCGAGTACAAGATCGACGCTCAGGCAATGAAGATGAAGAACTTCGAGTGGAACATCGGTTTCAACATCGGCTTCAACAAGAACACCGTAACCGAGACTCCTAACCACGAGGCATTCCTCCAGACCGCTTCGAACGTTCACCAGCAGGTGGCAGAAGGCCAGGACATCTATACCTGGTATATGAAGGAGTGGGCAGGCGTTAATCCTGAGAACGGCGATCCGCTGTGGTACATCTACGGCGAAGATGGCTCGAAGACCACTACCAACGACTACAACGCAGCTACTGAGACGACTGTAGGCAAGGCAACTCCGCTCTTCCAGGGTGGTTTGCAGACCGACTTCAAGTTCTTCGGCGTATTCATCAACCTCAACAGCAACTTCACCTACGGCAACAAGATTTACAACTACAGCCGTATGTCGACTGATGCCGACGGTGCTTACATCGGCTACAACCAGCTTGACATCGAGGCTTACGGTTGGAAGCGTTGGAGCCAGCCCGGCGACGTAGCTACTCACCCGAAACCCGTATTGAACGGCAACAAGAACTCCAACCAGATCTCCAGCCGTTACCTCGAGGATGGCAGCTACTTCCGTCTGCGCAACGTGACCGTAGGTTACGACTTCCCGAGAGAGCTGATCAAGAAGGCTCTTATGACCAAGTGCCGCATCTACTTCAGCGGTGACAACCTCTTCACCCTGAGCAAGTTCTCGGGTATGGACCCGGAAGTTTCTCTCGGCCGCGGTGGTTCTCTCGCCGGCTTCTATGGTCAGACCTATCCTGTAGGTCGTACGTTCCAGGGTGGTGTAGAAATCTCGTTCTAATGTCTAATCTTCTAAAAATTCAAGAATATGTTTAAGAAAATAGCAATATTCGCAGCTGTGCTCCTGATGAGCGTCGGCTTCACGTCTTGCAATCTTGATTATTTCCCTGATGATGAGCTCAACGCAGACCTCCTCCTGAGCGACGAGGCCGGTGCTGAATACATCATGGACGGCTGCTACGCAACCCTCAAGGACGAGGTAGAGTTCCTCGGCTATGCCAGCGGCAACACCTACGTACGCCACTATACTCAGCTGGCTGAGTTTCCGGGCGACAATATCTCCCTCGCAGGTAAGACCACCGACCCGTTGTATGACGCAATGGCTTATATGATGACCGACGGCTTGAAGAACGTAGGTACGATGTGGTGGCTCGCCTATAAAGTGATTTACATGTCGAACACCGTAATCGAATCGGCAAAAGAAGGCGAAAGCAGCAAGAAAGACCAGCTTATCGGCGAGGCTTACTACATGCGTGCTCTCATGCACCTGCATATGGTAACGATGTATGCAAAGCAGTATACTTTCGGCCGCGACAATGCCGGTGTACCTCTGCGCATCACTACCGCATCGGACGTAACCACCCGCGCCAGTGTAGGCGAAGTATATGACCAGATCGTAAAGGACCTCAGAAAGGCAGGCGAGCTGATGACTCCGACTTCCGCACGCGGCAACAAGGGTTATCCGAGCCACGATGCAGCTATCGCTCTTCTCACCCGTGTACACCTCTATATGGAGGACTACGATGCTGTATTGGCTGACTATGCTGAAGTACTGAACGGCGCAGCTCCTACGAGCAAGCTCGATCCGAACATCGGTACGTATTTCGCAAATGCTAAGACCTCTGTAGAGACCCTCTTCTGCATCGCTCACGAAGTGACCGACGACAAGGCTCAGTCATCCGCAGGCTCGATGTATAACGGCGACGGCGGCGGTTGGGGCGAAATCTACCCGTCGAACCCGCTCCTTTACCTCTACGAGCGTTATCCGGAAGACAAGCGCTATGCTGACCTTATCGCTCCGCAGTACAACGATCTCCAGAGCGGCTACTTCATCCTTATCCCGGATCCAGCTACTCCGGACAACGCTTCGGGCCGTCAGAACCTCAAGTATCCGGCAGTGCCTGTAGGCGAAGTAACCTTCCAGGGTGCAACTGCAGTAGCAGAGAAGTTCACCTTCAACGCAGAAGGCAAGAGCTACGAGGTAAAGAAGAAAGTAGTAAACGGCGAATACTTCGAGTATTACGTAGAATTCGGCGGCGAGACCCTTCAGGTGCGCGTAACCAAGCCGATGTTCGACCGCTACAACTACTACCGCTACTACGTAAAGAAGCTGGGCTATCAGGATGGCAGCCCGACTCTCTGCTCGCCGGTAATGCAGCGCTGGGGTGAGGTGATCCTCAACGCAGCAGAAGCTTATGCAAAGAAAGGCCAGGATGACGAGGCTCTCAAGCTCGTAAACATCATCCGTACCCGCGCAGGTATTCCTGCAGAAGGCCTCTTCGCTGCCGACAAGATGCACGGCTACACTTCCGTACTTGACGTAGTGCTCGACGAGCGTCGTCTGGAGCTTGCTTTCGAAGGTCATCGTCCGATCGACGTATACCGCAACAAGCAGCAGATGGATCGCCGCTATCCGGGTGCTCAGCCTTGGGGTGTAGTGAACTATGATTATGATCATATCCTCTATCCGATTCCTTACAGCGAATGGTCGGTAAGCGGCATCGCTCAGAATCCTGGCTATTGATAAATAACCAATCAACAAAACAACCATTTTTTATTAACTTCTAAAACCATTTTTTCATTATGAAAGCTAATTGGAAACTTGCCCTCATGGCATTTGCAACTCTCGCATTCGTAGCATGTGGTGATCCGGAAAAGGATCCGGATCCAAAACCAGATCCAGATCCGGAACCGGAACCTGAGTTCGTATCTCCGATCGACATTCACGATAACTCCCTCGCTGACTGGGACGCTCTTCCTGCAGGTAAGGTAGCTTCCTGCACCGGCGCTGCTACTTCTCAGTGGAAGGCCCTCAAGAGCATGAAGGCTTATGCAGACAAGATGTACCTCAACATCGTAGTTGAGTTTGACGACGACCTCATCGCTGACCGCGAGTGGGTTTCTTTCCACGTTTATTTCGACGCTGACAACGACGTTAACACCGGCGGCTACAGCGCAGAATGGGATGAGACCGGCTGCGAGTTCATGCTCGAGGACGCAGTTATCGCAGAAGGCGCAAGCCACAACTACAACCCCGCTGTATTCCAGTGGTTCGGCGGCATGGGTGAAGGTATTAAGGACCTTACCGATCCGACCGGCTGGAACTGGACTGATCCTAACCGTCCAAACGACGAAGCTGACGGCTGGGGCGCTATCGTAGCTACCGGTGCTCTTCCTATCTCCAACAGCCAGCTCATCGGCAACAAGGTTGAGATCCAGATTCTCCGCGAGCTCATTCCTTATCCGTTTGCTGACACCTTCAAGATTGGTGTAGACATCCAGCAGAACTGGAACTCTGTAGGCGTTCTTCCTAACGCTGACGACGACGCAGAAGGCAACCACGTTCTTGCAAAGAAGCTTGTTGTAACTATCGACAAGTAATCAAAAAAAAGAAAACAAACGTTTGTTGATTGATTTTTTATAACCGAGGGGGGCTCGGGGCCCCGGGCCCCTCTCTTAGTTTTTCATTCGCTCCTATGAAAAAATTCCGTTATCTTTTACCGATAGGACTTATGGCTGCTCTTCTCTGCGCCTGCAACGAGAACGGAGCAGACAACAATTTCCCTGAAGGAACCATTTATTTTACGGAAACCGACGAAATTTTCCCGAATCCGGAGCGCGGTTTCCACTCACAGATCTACTATACCTCGAAAGATCTTAAGAATGAGGCTACAGCCGAGTCGATTGAATATCAGCGCGAAAGTGACTACAAGCTCACTCTGTACCTCCACTCGTATTATCTGACCGACTATATGACCAGCGATATCCCGCAGGAATTCCTCGACCGCCTGGAGCGCAATATGCTCGCTCTCCGCGCAGGTGGTGCCAAGGTAGTGCTTCGCTTCTCATACAAGTCTTCCGACAGCCAATCCGCAAGACCCTGGGATACCACTCCCGAATGGGCCAGCCGACATATCGACCAACTCACCCCGTATCTGCAGAAATATGCAGACGTAATTTACGTACTCCAGACCGGCTTCGTAGGCAGCTGGGGCGAATGGTTCTACACCGACGGTTTCCCGATGAACCCGAAGACCGAAGAAGACTGGGCTCCGCGCAAAGAGCTCGTTCAGCACTTATTGCGTGCTCTTCCGGCAGATCGCCAGGTGGCTCTCCGCACGCCTGACTACGCAGTAAAGTGCCTCGGCATCACCACTGCCGACACCCTTACCCTCGCTACCGCTTACGGCCCCAGCGACCAGGCTCGTATCGCAGGTCATAACGACTGCTTCGTAGCTTCGGCCAACGACGTAGGTACTTACTTCAACAACGCAGAACGCGATTACTGGGCAGCAATACCAAGTATACCATCATGGGTGGCGAGACCTGCGGCGAGTGCTTCTTCTCCACCGGCGAGAACGCTGTAGTACAGATGACAAAATACCACTGGAGCTACATCAACCGCGACTACCACAAGGGTGTATTGAACTCCTGGATTTCCGACAACCATATGGATGAGATCAAGCGTCGCCTCGGCTACCGCCTTGTGCTCGATAAGGTTTATTTCACTCAGCAGCCTCAGGCCGACAAGATGTTCACGGCCAAGATGCAGCTTCACAACGTAGGCTTTGCAGCTCCGATGAACAAACGCGATGTAGAGCTCGTATTCACCAATGCATCCAATCCTTCGGAGAAGTATGTATATCCGCAGAAGGAAGATCCGCGCTACTGGTTCGGCGGCGATACCGTAGTATTCACTTTGAGCGCCAAGCTTGATGCCAAGATGTCGGGCGATTACAACGTATACCTCAACCTCCCGGATCCGTACGAAACTCTGCACGACAATCCGAAGTTCTCCATCCGTCTGGCTAACGATGCCGTATGGGAGGAAGAGACCGGCTACAACCATCTTGCCAAGATCACCGTTCAATAAGCAATATGCGACACACATTTTCCCTATTGATAGCACTGGCTCTTTGCAGCGCAATGAGCGCTCAAGAGCGTTGGTACGGCCTCAGTTCCGGCCTTGGAGCTGAGCAGCCGTATACCGATCTGGCTCCGTTTGACATGCGTGTGCAGGACGCCAACAACCAGCTTGTTCCGCTCTTGCTCTCCTCTGACGGACGCTACCTCTGGTCGGACGATGCCTTCACTCTCAGTTTCGAGAACGGCGTTCCGAAAGCCGACCTTCCGCTCACTGAAGTAAAAGCAGGCACTACGCTCCGCGATGCCTATATGGCAGCACAGCAGAAGTACTTCCCTGCCAACGGACAGCTTCCCGACACGCTGTTCTTCACCATGCCGCAATACAACACCTGGATTGAGCTGATGTATAATCAGAACCAGGCTGACATCCTCAAATATGCTCATGCGATTGTGGACAACGGTTTCCCTGCAGGCGTGCTGATGATCGACGACAACTGGCAGCGCTACTACGGCAACTTCGAGTTCAAAGCAGAGCGCTTCCCCGATCCCGTAGGCATGATGCGCGAACTCCACGAGCTCGGCTTCAAGGTGATGGTATGGATCTGCCCGTTCGTTTCGGCTGACTCTCCCGAGTTCCGCGACTTGCAGCGCAAGGGTTATCTTCTGAAGAACCCCAACGGCGGCACTGCCATATTGAACTGGTGGAACGGCTATTCGGCTTGCTACGACCTTACCAACCCGGCAGCTGCCAAGCATTTCGTAGATATCCTTCGTGATGCACAGGTTCGCTACGGCATCGACGGCTTCAAGTTTGATGCAGGCGACAACAACTGCTACGCATCCACTCCGATCCTCGCATATGACAAGAAGGCTACCACGGTAGACCACACCACTTCGTGGGCAAAGATCGGCCTCGAGTTCCCCTTCAACGAATACCGCGCTTGCTGGAAGATGGGCGGCCAGCCGCTCGTACAGCGCCTCGGCGATAAGGATTACTCATGGGAAGCCGTACAGCAGCTTATTCCCGACATGTGTGCAGCCGGCCTGATGGGCTACGCATATGCTTGCCCGGATATGGTAGGCGGCGGTCAGTTTGCCGCTTTCATCGGTATTGATGAAGACAAGTTTGACCAAGCCCTGATTGTCCGTTCGGCTCAGGTACATGCTCTGATGCCGATGATGCAGTTCTCGGTAGCTCCCTGGCGCATCCTCTCCGAGGAGAACCTCAAGGCTGTGCAGAAAGCAGCCAAGCTCCACGCCGAGTTCGGACCGTATATCATGAAGTACGCGCACCAGGCATCGCATACGGGCGAGCCGATCGTGCGCCATATGGAATATCAGTTCCCCCACCAGGGCTTCGAGACTTGCAAGGACCAGTTTATGCTGGGCGATAAGTATCTGGTAGCTCCCGTGGTAACCCCGGGCCTGAGCCGCGTAGTGAAGTTGCCGAAAGGCACTTGGCGCGACGACCAGGGCAAGAAATACAAAGGCGGCAAGCAGTACACCATTCAGGTGCCCCTCGACCGTCTGCCATACTTCGAGAAAATCAAATAAATGAAGAAACTGCTTCTTTTAGGAATAATCGCCCTGCTTGCCGCATGCTCGGAGGAGTATGCGGACAAGCAAGGCGATCCTAAAGGAACGCAGTATTATACGGAATCGTTCACGGATTTTCCCAACCCGGAAAGAGGCTTCCACCGCGGCGGGATCTACATGTCGGAGCACACGCAGGTGGACTACGGCTCTGCGATACAGGTGTGGCGGCGCCAGGAGGGCATCACGCTCTACCAAAGCAGCTACTACCTGACCGATTTTATGGAACAGGATATCCCGGAGTGGTATCTGGAACGCTTCGACCACAACATGCAGGCCCTGCGGGAAGGCGGCGCCAAAGTGGTGCTCCGCTTCGCCTACAAACAGGATATGTCGGATGCGGCCAAACCGTGGGACGCGGCTCCCGAATGGGTGAACCGCCACATAGACCAGCTGGCACCTTATCTGAGGAAGAACGCCGACGTGATCTTCTGCATGCAGGCAGGATTCATAGGCGT